>JASHSE010000616.1 GCA_030036975.1 Xanthobacteraceae bacterium
CCTTGCCCTTGAGGTCCTCGACCTTGTGGATCGGGCTATCCTTGAGCACCATGTATTCCTGCGAATAATAGCCGGGCACGCCGTCCTGGAATTCGTCGGCGATGATGCGCAAATCGTTCAGTCCGGCATTCTGGATGGCGATGCCGAGCGTCGAAAAGGCCAGATTGGCGATATCGACCTCATTGGTGGCAAGCGCCGTAACCATCGGCGGCGTGCCGACATAGTGCACCGGCACCAACACGTAGGACTGGCCGAAGTGCTTGGCGAGGTCCTTCTTCTGCAGCCAGATCGAGAACCAGTTTCCAGGCGCCACCCAGCCGGCGCGGATTTTCAGCGGATCGGCGTTGGCGGCGCCGCTGGCGGCGAGCAGCAGAGCAAAAAATCCCGCGAATACAATTCGCACGAGCCGCATTGTTTCCTCCCAATCTTGCGCTGTCGCGGCACGAATGCGGGGGTGCCGGACGACATAGTCATGAACGCAACGATGCTACGGCAGCCGAAGCCGGACTGGCAACCGGCCTCGTCGTCACAGCGGGCCGGCGCAGCCCGCCGCTATTTCAACCGCTTCGCGGCCGCCTGCACCGAAAGCCCTATGTGCCGTTTCACTCGGCCGCTTCCTGATGCCAGCTCAACAGGCGCCGGCGCAGCACGGCCATCGCCCGGATCAGCAAAAAACCGACGACGGCGATCTCGACGATGCCGGCGAACACGCCGGGCGAATTGGCAAAACGTGACGCGCTCATCATGGCGCCGCCGAGCCCATAGCCGCCCATCACCATCTCGGCGATGATCTCGACGATCAGCGCAATCGGCAGCGCGACCTGCAGGCCGGTGAGGATTTGCGGCGCCGCCGCCGGCAGCATGATCTGCCACGTCAGCTGCCGTTCGCTCGCCCCCATGTTGCGCGCCGACCACACCAGCTCCTTGTCGACCGCGGCGATGCCGGCCAAGGTCGCGGTGACCACCGGAAATGTCGCATCGAACACCACGACGCAGATTTTCGACACGTCATAGACGCCGAGCCACAGGATGATGACCGGCAGAAAGGCGATTTTCGGCATCGGGAAGCCGACCGAGATGATCGGGTCGAAGAACCAGCGCACGACCCGGTTGCGTGACATCAGTACGCCGAGCACGACCCCGCCGCAGGCGGCGATCGCAAAGCCGGCCAGCGCGCGATACAGCGTGACGCCGAGATTGCGCCACAGGTCGCCGGAAAGCGCGTCGGTCTTGATCTGCTCGGCGACGACGGAAAACGGCGGCAGCATGAACATCGTCACCCTGCCGCTGCGCGCGAACAGCTCCCAGAAGATCAACAGCAGCAGGATGGAGAACAAAGCCGCGCCGCTGCGAAATACGAGATCGAGGCGCCGCGCCGCCGCTTGCGTCAGGTCGGCCGCCGCGGCTGCCAATGTCGGCTGGTCTTCTACTCGCGCCATTGCAGCAGCCGTTGCATGATGATCTGATAGACGCGGTCGGCGGCAAAGCCGAGGAACGCCACGGTGAGCACCACGGCGTACATGGCCTCGTAGGCGCCGGTCGAGCCCAGATAGCCGATCAGGTAGCCAAAACCCTGCTGGGAAGCGATCAGCTCCGAGCTGACGATGAGGATGAAGGCGAGCGCGAGCGCGGTGCGAATGCCGTTGAGCAGCTCCGGCAGCGCGCTCGGCATCACCACGTCCCACATCATGCGCATCCGGCTCGCGCCCATGCTGCGCGCCGACCACACCAAAACCTGCTCGCTGCCGCGCGCGCCGTTATAGGCGCCGATCGTCACCGGAATCATGCAGGCGAGAAAGATCAGCAGAATTTTCGAGCCGTCGCCGAAGCCGAGCCAGATCACCGTCACCGGGATCAGCGCCGATTTCGGCAACGGATAGAACAGTTGCACCAGCGGATTGATGAACACGTCAAAGAGCCGCCAGCGCGCCATGGCCATGCCGAGCCCGCCGCCGATCAGGATGGCGAGCAACAGCCCGACCGAGCCGCGATAGAGCGACACCGCGCCATTGCTGACGAGTGAGCCGTCGCGCATGAGATCGAACCAGGCGACCGCGACTTTGGACAGCGGCGGCAGCGCCTGCGAATCGACGATGTTGAACCGCGCTACCGCCTCCCAGACGAGCGCCAGCAGGACGAGCGGCAGGTAGCGGAATGCAGTCGAAGTCACGCCGCGCTCCCATGCCCGTCATTCCGGGGCGCCGCGAAGCGGCGAACCCGGAATCCATAACCCCAGCCGAATCGGAATGACGCCGCAGCGCCCGTTCTGCGCAAACTGGGGTTATGGATTCCGGCTCTCGCTCGCTGCGCGCGCTCGGCCGGAATGACGAAAGTGAAAGTCACGCCGCCTTCTCCTCCTGGGCCTTGAGCGCCTCGACGCGCACCAGGTCCCACAATTCATCGACTTTTTCGACAAACTCTTTGCTGCGAAAGATACCCGGACTGCGGTCGCCGAATTTTGTATCGACGATCGCCTTGACGCGGCCGGGCCGCGCCGACATCACCGCGACGCGGTCGGCGAGATAAACCGCCTCCTGCACGTCGTGGGTGACGAAGACGACGGTTTTGGGCGTGCGCTGCCAAATGCCGAGTAGCTCGGTCTGCATCAGCGACCGGGTCTGCGCATCGAGCGCGCCAAACGGCTCGTCCATGAGCAAAATGTTCGGGTCGAAAGCGAGCGTGCGGGCGATCGCGGTGCGCTGCTTCATGCCGCCGGACAGTTGCGAGGGGTAGCTGTCCTCGAAACCTTTGAGCCCGACCAGGTCGATGAAGGCCTGCGCGCGCTGCGCGCGTTCGCTGCGCGGCAGCCGCTGGCGCTCCAGGCCGTACAAAACGTTGCCGCGCACGGTTTTCCACGGGAACAGCGCAAAATGCTGAAACACGATGCCGCGATCGGGCCCAGGCGCGGCGACCGGCTTGCCCTCGACCAGGATACGGCCAGCTTCGGTCGGCAAGAAGCCGCCGAGGAGATAGAGCAACGTCGATTTTCCGCAGCCCGACGGGCCGAGCAGCGCCAAGAATTCGCGCGGGCGCACCTCGAGCGATACGTCGGCCAGCGCCGGCACCGGCCGGCCGCGCGGCGGCCGGTAGGTGTGATTCACCTTGTCGATGATGATTTGCGCCGCGCCGTCCATGGCGTTCCCATGCCGTCCTAGGGCCTCCGGCACGGTCTTTTGGGCGCCGGCGGCCGGAAGCCTAGCCGGTGTGCTGTTTAAGACCAAGCCGAGGCGATGACGCACCGGCGCTAACACAGATGGTTTCCCG
>JASHSE010000617.1 GCA_030036975.1 Xanthobacteraceae bacterium
GAGCGCGCCGGCGGCCGCGCGCCGGCCGAGCTGGCGCGGTTGTGCGCCGAAGGCGGCGCGACGCTCATCCAATTGCGCGACAAGCGGAGCGCGACCCGCGCCCTGGTCGAACAGGCGCGCGCCATCAAAAAAGCGCTGGCGCCGTTTGGCGTGCCGTTCGTTGTCAACGACCGCGTCGACGTGGCGCTTGCCGCCGGTGCCGACGGCGTGCATGTCGGCCAGGACGACATGGCGGCCGAAGACGCGCGGCTTCTGCTCGGCCCCGGCGCGATCATCGGGCTGTCGATCAAAAACGTGAGCGAGGCCGAGGCGGCGCCGGTCGCGCTGATCGATTACGTCGGCTCCGGCGGCGTTTACGCGACCTTGTCGAAACAGCAGAAGAACCCGCCGATCGGCCCGGAGGGTCTCGCCCGCATCATCGATGTGCTGCATCGCCGCGCGCAAGACAGCGGCAAGGCGCTGCCGATCTGCGGCATTGCCGGCATCGATGCCGGCAACGCCGCGCCGGTGATCGCGGCGGGCGCTGACGGCGTCGCGGTGATCTCGGCGCTGTCGCTTGCGTCCGATCCGGCCGCTGCGGCGCGCGCGTTGCGACAGGTCGTCGACGCCATGCTGGCCAAACGGGGTACGTGATGGGCGTCCCTGTCGCGCTCACCATCGCCGGCTCGGATTCGAGCGGCGGCGCCGGCATCGAGGCCGATCTGAAAACCTTTGCGGCGCTCGGCGTCTACGGCGCCTGCGCGATCACCGCCATCACCGCGCAGAACAGCAAGGGCGTGCTGGCGGTGCACGACGCGCCGGCCGAGATCGTCGCGGCGCAGCTCGATGCCGTTTTCTCCGATCTCAATGTGGCGGCGGTGAAAATTGGCATGCTGGCGAACGCCGCGATCGTCGAAGCAGTTGCGGCCGGCCTTGCTCGCCATCGCGCCGGCAACGTGGTGCTCGATCCGGTGATGGCGGCGAGCACCGGCGCCGCTCTGTTGCGCGGCGACGCCATGACGGCGCTGCGCGCGCTGATCCCGCATGTCCGCGTGCTGACGCCGAACCTGCCGGAAGCCGCAGCGTTGCTCGATGCGCCGCAGGCGCACGACGAAGCGGACATGAGGGCACAGGCGGAAAAGCTTTTGGCGCTCGGCCCCGGCGCGGTGCTGATCAAAGGCGGCCACGCGAGCGGCGCGGAAAGCGTCGATCTATTAGTCGAGGGGCACGCATGCGTGCGCCTCGCCGCGCAGCGCGTCGCGACCAAAAACACGCACGGCACCGGCTGCACCTTCAGCGCCGCGATCGCCGCCGGTCTTGCCAAGGGCTTGCCGCTCGACGAGGCGGCGCGCCAGGCCAAAACTTTCGTCAGTGCCGCTATTGCCGCTGCCGACCGCCTCGGCATCAGTGCCAGCAACGGACCGCTGCACCATTTTTACAAGTGGTGGTGAGATTCAAGTAGGTGGACAAAATCGTCTGCACCGAGTGACAGCGTGGGCATCGCGCCGCACGATCTTGCCCACGCGGACGCACCCTGCCGGCGCGATGCCCACCCTACAGATTCGCCGGCGCGCCCGGTTGTTTTGATGGGTGGGCGCGAGCGAAGGCGTCGATCGCCGATAGTTCGTTGACGATGCGCGTGAAGATCGGGAACGGCGCCATGTCGATATTGAAGTATCTGGCGCCGGCCGCCTGGCTGGCAAGACAGATGTCGGCGAGCGTGACCGCATCGCCATGAGCGTAGCGGCCGGTGGCCTTGTCTTTCAGATTCGCTTCGAGCGCGGTGAGCGCGGCGGTGTGCCAGTGGCGGCACCACTTCATGACGCCAGCCTCGTCGAATTTGAATTCGTGCTCCAGGTATTCGCGCACCCGCGGCACGATCAACGGATGCGAATCGGCGGCGACGAGCTGGGCCAGACCGCGCACGCGGGCGCGGCCACGCGGATCGCGCGGCAAGAGCGGCGGATTGGGATGGGTTTCGTCGAGATACTCGACGATCGCCAGCGACTCAAACAATGCCGGGCCGTCACCGTCGAGCAGCGCCGGAATCGCCATCATCGGATTGACGGCGCGAAACGCCGCCTCGCGCTGCTCGCCTTTCTGCAGGTTGACCTGAATCACCTCCTCGGGAACGATGCCCTTGAGATTGAGCGCAATGCGCACCCGATAGGTCGCGAGCGAGCGCCAGAACGAAAACAGCTTCATGGCAGTCTCCTTGAGCTAAAAACTCCCAAACCGGAATTGCATCGACAGCGTCATTGCAAGGAGCCCGAAGGGGCGACGAAGCAATCTCTCACCTAATCCGTCCCCGGATCGGCCTTGAGCCCGGCCGCTTCGATGCCGGCGACGGCGCACATTTCGTCCTTGTCGGAAGTGTCGCCGGAAATGCCGCAGGCGCCGACGATGTCGCCCGCCGCATTGCGAATGAGCACGCCGCCCGGATTGCTGATGATGCGCCCGCCGCTCGCCGCCGCCAGCATGGTGAAGAATTGCGGCGTCTTGGCCGCGCGGCTCGCCAGCGTACGCGAACCAAATCCCATGCCGAGCGCGCCCCAGGCTTTGCCGAAAGCGATGTCGAAACGCAGGATGCCGGATTTGTCCTCGCGCTTGAACGCAACCAAATGGCCGCCGGCATCGAGCACGGCGACGGTGAGCGGCGCCAGATTGCCGTCGCGGCCCTTTTTCAGCGCGACGTCGACAATGGCGGAGGCCTGCGCAAGCGTGATCATGGTGAGTGCTCCGATTTCGAGGAAGGACGAGGAAGGACGAGGAAGGACGAGGAAGGACGACAGACGGCCGATGGCAGATTACGAACAATGGCCGGCGCCGAATATTCGATTATTCGCCGCTGCTATCTGTCATCCGTCTTTTCGTTTCCCGCGATTGGCCCAATACACCGAGACTGCGGAAATCTCGGCGTCGCCCGAGCGATGGCGCTTGGCCTCCTGGTAACAGGCGAGCGTGCGTTCGACGAGCGGCAGTTCGACGCCGCGCGCCTTGGCTTCGGCGAGCATCGACTGCATGTCCTTGATGCCGCCGTCGACGTTGAAGGTGACCGGACCGGACTCGCCGCCCTTGAGCATGGAGGCGACGCCGGGACCGCGCGCCTTGAGCACGTTGGGCCCGCCGGAGGTTTCGCTCAGCAGATCCATGAGCCGGGCCGGGTCGAACGGCGTCGCGCGCGCCAGCGCCAAAGCCTCGCCGAGCGCCTGCCAGTACACCATGAGCGGCAGGTTGATGACGAACTTCAGCACCGAGCCGCAGCCGACCGGACCGGCATGTTCGAGCCGGCGACACAGCTGCTCGAGGACCGGCCGCGCTCGCGCCGCGTCGGCGTCGCTTGCGCCCACCATGCCGATCAGTTTGCCCTGCCGCGCCGGACCGGTTGAGCCGCCGACCGGGCACTCGACGAACGTCGCGCCCTTGGCACGCGCGATTTCGGCGAGCGCGATCTCGGTCGCCGGCAGCACCGTGCTCATCTCGATGAACAGCTTGCCGGCGACCTCGCCGCTGAGCAGGCCCGATTGGCCCTTGTAGACCGCATCGAGCGCGGCGGCGTCGGTCAGGATGCTGATGATCGCTTCGCAGCTTTGCGCGAGCTCGGCCGGCGTTGCGACCGCCTTGGCGCCGGCGACCGCCTTGGCCTTTTCGGGCGTGCGATTCCACACCGCGACCTCATGGCCCAGTTCGATCAACCGCGCCGCGATGGCCGCGCCCATTTTGCCGATTCCGGCAACGCCGATGCGCATGAAGCTCTCCGTCACTCTCGTTGC
>JASHSE010000618.1 GCA_030036975.1 Xanthobacteraceae bacterium
GGCGAGGTCGGGCGTGTCGCGTTCGGCTTCGTGCCCGGGGTGTCCTTTGCCGGCTTGCTGCAGACCTGGATCGGCGAGTTCCATCAGGCCAATCCGGCGATCGATATCGACATGCGCGCGTTGGAGCCGGCCGCGCAAATCGCCGGGATCAGGCGCGAGGAGCTGGATGCCGGCTTCACCCGCACCCCGCATAGGTATCCGGCGGGCCTTCAAGGCATCGAGGTCTATCGCCAGCGCCTGCTGCTTGCGCTCCCTGGCGAACATCCGCTGGCGGGGCGCCAGGACATCAGTCCGGAGATGCTGTGGGATGAGACGTTCATCGACATGATGCCCGAACTCGATGTGGAATTCTTCGGCTATGCCGAAGCCGTGGGCGCCATCGGGAATTTCACGCCGCGGGTTTCAAAACGTGATAGCGATATCGGCACGGTGCTGATCTATGTGGCGCTCGGCCACGGTATCGCCGTCGTTCCGCAGCTCATGAAGAAGATGAACTTCGCGAACGTGGTGTTTCGCGGCATTGCAGCCGACCCGGTTCCGCAGACCTCGATCGCTTTCGTCTATCGCGACGATGTTTCGCCGGCGGCGAAACGGCTGATCGAGCACATGCAGCGTCATGCCCTGCCGCAGCATGGTCCCGGCGGCTTCCCGCGCCTCCACGTCGTGACAAATGAGACCGACGGCACATAGCGCGTAGGATGGATTCAGCGCGTAGGATGGGTTGAGCGGAGCGAAACCCATCATGCGGCGTCGCGGCTTGAGGATGGGTTTCGCAAGGGCTCAACCCATCCTACGAACTCTGCGTCAAAAGTACGGATTGCCCATCGCGATGCTGCCGCATCTCGATCGGCACTCCGTACTTTTGATGCGGTAAGACGAGCTGGCTGCGCGCGAAGATGCCGGCCGCGGAACGCAGGCGGCCGGACAGTTTGGGGGACGCGGACCGGCTTAGAACCGCAAAACCAGGCCGAAAAAAATCTTGACCGTATTGAACCACCCGGGACGCTGCCGCGACCAATGCGCAGTGGCCGTCTAAGCCGCTAATCGGCGCTCCCCCCGACACCCCCCTCAGGCGCCGATCGACAACGACCCGCCCGGATTCGTCCCCGCCGGGCGGGTCGCCATTTTGCCTTGGCAATGCCGGCAATGCCGCGGCGCAGCGCCCTTTACGCGCTGACCGATAATGCCGACAATGGGTCGGGGTGGGGGAAACGTGTGCCTGGCGATACGGTCCTGGAGACCGAGGACCTGACCAAGGATTTTGCCGGCTTTGTCGCGGTGCGCGCGGTGAACCTGCGCGTCGCGCGCGGTGCCATTCACGCCATGATCGGCCCCAACGGCGCCGGCAAGACCACCTGCTTCAACCTGCTCAGTAAGTTCCTCAGTCCGACGCGCGGCCGTATCGTCTTTGACGGCCGCGACATAACGGCGCTGCGGCCGGCCGAGGTGGCGCGGCTCGGGCTCGTCCGCTCGTTCCAGATTTCCGCGGTGTTTCCGCATCTCACCGTGCTGGAAAACGTCCGCATCGCGCTGCAGCGGCGGCGCGGCGGCTCGTTCGATTTCTGGCGGGGGAAGAGCGTGCTGCGCACGCTGGACGAGCGCGCGGGGGTGCTGCTCGCCGACGTCGGGCTTGCGGCTTACGCGCACGTGCCGGCGGTGCAATTGCCGTATGGCCGCAAGCGCGCCCTCGAAATCGCCACCACCATCGCGCTCGATCCGCAAATGCTGCTGCTCGACGAGCCGATGTCCGGCATGGGCCGCGAGGACATCGAGCGCATCAGCGCGCTGATCAAGTCGCTCGCGGTGCATCGCACGGTTTTGATGGTCGAGCACAATCTCAGCGTCGTTGCCAATCTGTGCGACCGCATCACCGTGCTCAGCCGCGGCGAAGTTCTGGCTGAAGGCGATTACCGGACCGTGTCGGCCGATCCGGCGGTGCGCGAAGCCTATCTCGGGACCGGCCATGCCTGACACGTCTGCGCTGCTCGCGGTCACCGATCTGCAGGCCTGGTACGGCGAGTCGCATATTTTGCACGGCACCACCTTCGAAGTGCGCGCCGGCGAGGTGGTGACGTTGCTCGGCCGCAACGGCGTCGGCAAGACCACGACGCTGAAATCCATCATGGGCATGGTCGAGCAGCGCACCGGCTCGGTGCGTTTTGACGGCCGCGAACTGATCCGGCTCTCTTCCGACGCCATCGCGCGCGCCGGCATCGCCATCTGCCCCGAGGAGCGCGGCATCTTCTCAAGCCTCGACGTGCGCGAAAATCTGCTGCTGCCGCCGCAGTTGCTTCCCGGCGGCCTCGATCTCGACCACATCTTCGCGCTGTTTCCGAATTTGCGCGAGCGGCAAGCGAGCCAGGGCACCAAGCTGTCCGGCGGCGAGCAGCAGATGCTGGCGATCGCGCGCATCCTGCGCACCGGCGCCCGTCTGTTGCTGCTCGACGAGCCGACCGAGGGATTGGCTCCGGTCATCATTCAGCAGATCGGCCGTACCGTCGGCGCGCTCAAGGCGCAGGGATTCACCATACTGCTGGTCGAGCAGAATTTTAATTTCGCCGCGACTATTGCCGACCGCTACTATGTGATGGAACATGGCCGCATCGTGGACCATTTCCCGACCGCGGCGCTCGCGGCCAATATGGGGAAGCTGCACGAGTATCTGGGAGTCTGATACGGTAAAAGCGAAGGGCCAAGACCCAAGGCTAAAAGGCCAAAGGTTCAAAGGCCCGCAGAGAGGGAGGTTTTTGCGATGCGTCTTGCAGGCAGTTTGGCGTTCGCGCTCACCGTGCTCTTTGGCACGGCGGCGCAGGCGCAGAACCCGATTCCGGTCAAGATCGGCGTGCTCAGCGACATGTCGAGCCTGTACGCCGATATCAGCGGTCCCGGCTCGGTCGTCGCCGCCAAGATGGCGGTGCACGATTTCAACCCGGCCGCGCACAACATGAAGGTCGACGTCGTCAGTGCCGACCACCAGAACAAACCGGATGTCGGCTCCAGCATCGCCCGCCAATGGTTCGACGTCGACCATGTCGATGCCATCGCCGACGTGCCGACGTCGAGCGTGGCGCTGGCGGTCAGCGATGTGACGCGTGAGAAGAACAAAGTCCTTCTGATCTCCGGCGCCGCTTCGTCCGATCTGACCGGACCGAAATGCTCGCCCAACAGCGTGCACTGGACCTACGACACCTGGATGCTGGCGAACGGCACCGGCAAGGCGCTGGTGAAGACCGGCGGCGACACCTGGTTCTTCATCACCGCCGACTATGCGTTCGGTCACGCGCTCGAGCGCGACACCGCCGCGGTGGTCACGGCGAACGGCGGCAAGGTGCTGGGCCACGTTTTGGTTCCGCTCAATACCGCCGACTTCTCGTCGTTCCTGCTGCAGGCGCAGCAGTCGCACGCGAAAATCATCGGCCTTGCTAATGCCGGCGGCGACACCGACAACGCCATCAAGCAAGGTGCCGAATTCGGCATCACCGCCGGCGGCCAGCACTTCGCCGGCCTGCTCGTCTTCATACCCGACGTCGAGGCGCTCGGCCTGAAAACCGCGCAGGGCCTGGTGCTCACCTCGACCTGGTATTGGGACATGAACGCCGCCAACCGGGCCTGGACCAAGCGCTGGCAGGCTGAACGGCCGGGCAAGTTCCCCAGCATGGTGGTGGCCGGCGTCTATTCGTCGATCCTGCATTATCTGAAAGCGGTCGCCGCGCTCGGCAGCGCTGCCGACGGCAAGGCGGTCGTCGAGAAGATGAAGCAGATGCCGACCGACGATCCGCTGTTCGGCAAGGGCCAAGTGGGCGTCGACGGCACGGTGACGCATCCGGCCTATCTGTTCGAGGTGAAATCGCCCGCCGAATCGAAATATCCCGGCGACGATTTCAAGCTCCGCGCCACGATCCCGGCCGACGAAGCGTTCCGGCCGCTCAAGGACGATAATTGTCCGCTGGTCAGCGCCGCGAAGTAAGCGCTTCATGCAAACCGGCCCTCTTCCGTCGGGAGAGGGCCAAGCGCGCGGGCGCTGCAGGGGACGCGCTGCGCCTCGGCAGCCTCTCGCTCGGGCGGAGGTGCCGTGTAGCGGTACGCCGGGCGGTGAGCGTGTGAGCGGGTCGCAATGGTCGAAGTTTTCGGCATTCCCTCCTATGCGTTGTTCGGTCAGCTTCTGATCGGCCTGATCAACGGCTCGTTCTACGCGTTGTTGAGTCTCGGCCTCGCCGTCATCTTCGGCATGCTCGACGTCATCAATTTCGCCCACGGCGCGCAGTACATGATGGGCGCCTTTGCCGCCTATCTGATGCTGCAATATCTTGGCCTCGATTACTGGGTGGCGTTGGTCATCGTGCCGTTCCTGATCGCGGCGACCGGCATCGTGATCGAACGGCTGTTCCTGCAGCACATTCGCAAGCTCGATCATCTCTATGGCCTCATTCTCACGTTCGGCCTTGCGCTCATCATCGAGGGCCTGTTCCGCAACGAGTTCGGCTCCTCCGGCAAGCCCTACCAGATACCGGCGCTGCTGCAGGGCGGTCGCAATCTCGGTTTCATGTTCCTGCCGAACTACCGCGCCTGGGTGATCGCGTTCTCGCTCGTCGTCTGCTTCGCCACCTGGTTTGCCATCGAGCGCACGCGGCTCGGCTCGTATTTGCGCGCCGCGACCGAAAACCCGGCGCTGGTTCGCGCCTTCGGCATCAACGTGCCGCGCATGGTGACGTTGACCTACGGCTTCGGCGTCGGGCTTGCGGCACTGGCCGGCGTGATGGCGGCGCCGATCTACAACGTCTCGCCGCAAATGGGCTCCGACCTGATCATCGTGGTGTTCGCCGTCGTGGTGATCGGCGGCATGGGCTCGATTCTCGGGGCGATCCTCACCGGATTCGCCCTTGGCGTGATCGAGGGCTTGACCAAGGTGTTCTTTCCCGAAGCATCCAGCACGGTGATTTTCGTCATCATGGCGATCGTGTTGTTGATCAGGCCGGCCGGCCTGTTCGGCCGGACCGCGTGATGACGGCGCTCGCCGATCCGCCGATCGTAGAGGCGCGCCGCGACGGCGAGCGCAGCCTCGTGGTCGCCTTTGCGGTGATGGTGGCGCTGCTCGTCGTAGGGCCGTTCGTGGTCTATCCGGTGTTTCTGATGCAGGCGCTGTGTTTTGCCCTGTTCGCCTGCGCCTTCAACCTGCTGGTCGGCTATGTCGGCCTGCTCTCGTTCGGCCATGCGCTGTTCTTCGGCTGGGCGAGCTATCTGTGCGCGCACGCCGCCAAGCGCTGGGGCTTTCCGCCGGAGGCCGCGGTGTTGTTCGGCACCTTGAGCGGCGCGGTGCTCGGCCTCGTCGCCGGCAGCATCGCGATCCGCCGCCAGGGCATCTATTTCGCCATGATCACGCTGGCGCTGGCGCAGATGATGTATTTCGTCGCGGTACGCGCACCGTTCACCGGCGGCGAGGACGGCATCCAGGACGTGCCGCGCGGCCATCTGTTCGGCGTGTTCGATCTGTCGCACGAAATGACCATGTACGTCTTCATCCTCGTCATGGTGCTCGCCAGCTTTCTGTTCATCTACCGCATCATCAACTCGCCGTTCGGCGAGGTGCTCAAGGCGATCCGCGAAAACGAGCCGCGTGCCATTTCACTCGGCTATAACACCGACCGCTATAAGCTGTGCGCCTTCGTGCTCTCGGCGACGTTGGCGGGCCTTGCCGGCGCGCTCAAGGCACTGGTTTTTCAATTGGCGTCGCTGACCGACGTTTATTGGACCATGTCGGGCGAAGTCGTGCTGATGACGCTGGTCGGCGGGCTCGGCACCGTTTTCGGCCCGGTCGTCGGCGCGTTCCTGATCGTCGCCATGGAAAATTACCTGGCGCAGTTCGGCCAATGGGTGCTGGTCATCCAGGGTGTCATCTTCGTCGCCTGCGTGCTGGTCTTCCGCCGCGGCATCGTCGGCGAATTGGCCCATGCGTTGGGCGTGAGGTTGTGAGGATCAGGTATCAGGTATCAGTAATCAGGAAAGTGGTCTCCCGACCTCTGATTACTGATTACTGATTTCTGAAACCTGAAAGGAGCGAGCCATGAGTGCAGAAGCGCGGTTGAAAGAGTTGGGCCTGGTGCTGCCGACGCTGCCAAAGCCGGTCGCCAATTATTTGCCGTATCGGCTCGTCGGCAATGTCTTGTATCTGGCCGGGCAGGGGCCGCGCGACGAGAACGGCAACAGCCTCACCGGCAAGCTCGGCGCCGGCATCAGCGTCGAAGAGGGCTATCGGCGCGCCCGCGTCGTCGGCCTCGGCCTGCTCGCCGCCATGCGCGATGCGCTCGGCTCGCTCGACCGCGTCGACTACATCGTCAAGCTGCTCGGCATGGTCAATGCGACGCCTGACTTTAACGACTCGCCGAAGGTGATCAACGGCTGCTCGGATCTGTTCGTCGAAGTGTTCGGCGACGCCGGCCGGCACGCCCGCTCCGCCGTCGGCAACGTCATGCTGCCGAATCAGATTTCGGTCGAAATCGAAGGCATCGTCGCTGTCAAGCCGTAGCGGCGGCGCGGCGGTCGGCGAATCAGCTCCGCCGTTTTTTGTTGTTTTACCGCACTTATCCACATGGCCTTTGTCAATCTGATAAGGACAGCGCCGCCATGCGTATTTTCATTGCTCGAATCAAACAACGGCCTGAAAATGCTGAAATTGCGGCTCAAAGGGCTTTTTCGGCTCCTTCATGTCGGCACGGCAACACGGTCCGTACGACACTATCGCGCGCAAATGGCTCGCCTTGGCGGAGCGTCGCAGGGCGCATCTGATCGAGCTTCGCGACAGCGGCCGCTGGAAGCGCTATTACAGGAAAGGCGATCTTACAGACGAATTGTTTGGGCTCGAACTCGCCTGCCGGCGTTTTGCCGAGGTCGCTGGACTAGAGCCGGAGCCCGAAGCCGCGGCGGCCTGATCGCTGAGATTGGCTCCCATGCGCTTGACTCGGCCGCCGCGCTGGGGCCCTTTCCAGGTCATTGGCCGGACGGCCGGCAAGCACGCGTAGGCAGCCATGCGCATGATGCGTTATCCACAGGTTTGCACCGCCTGATCGCAGCTTGTATCACGGCCCGGCCACGCAATCCTGCCGCCCCCTTCAAAAAAGCCACGTGAGTAATCTTGAGCCATGACGAGCGCCCTGTTCTCGCCCATCCACCTTGCCGATCTCGAACTTGCCAACCGCATCGTGGTCTCGCCGATGTGCCAATACAGCGCCGCCGACGGCGTCGCCACCGACTGGCACGTGACGCATCTCGGCATGCTGGCCAATTCCGGCGCCGGCCTGCTGGTGATCGAGGCGACGCACGTCGAACGCCGCGGCCGCATCACCCATGGCTGCCTCGGGCTTTATTCGGATGAATGCGAGGCGGCGCTCCAGCGCGTGGTCGCGCATTGCCGCCGCATCGGCACGGCGAAGCTGGCGATTCAGCTCGCCCATGCCGGCCGCAAGGCGTCGTCGCAGCGGCCCTGGGAAGGCGCCAAGCCGCTGTCCGCAAGCGAGGATCCGTGGCCGACCATCGCGCCCTCTGCGGTGCCGTTCGGCCCCGGCTGGCACACGCCGAGCGCAATGACCGAAGACGACATGGCGCGCGTCACGACGTCATTCACCGACGCAGCCAAGCGGGCGCTGCGCATCGGTTTTGACGCCATCGAGCTGCACTTCGCCCACGGTTATCTGTTGCACAGTTTCGTCTCGCCGCTGTCGAACAAGCGCAATGACGAATTCGGCGGCTCGTTCGAGGGCCGCATGCGTTTTCCGCTTCAGGTCGTGCGCTCGGTGCGCGCTGCGGTGCCGCGCGGCGTGCCGCTCGGCGCCCGGATCACCGGCACCGACTGGGTCGACGGCGGACTGACCGGCGACGACGCGGTGGCGATGGGCAAGGCGCTCAAGGCGGCCGGGCTCGATTATGTCGACATCTCATCGGGCAACATCACGCCCGACAGCCGCTGGTCGAACGAGCCGGGCTTCAACGTACCGTTTGCCGAGCGCGTGCGCCGCGAGAGCGGCCTGCCGGTGCGCGTCGTCGGCATGATCGTCAACGCCAAGCAGGCCGAGGACATCGTCGGCGCGGGCAAAGCCGACATGGTGGCGCTGGCGCGCGCTTTCCTCGATGATCCGCATTGGGCCTGGCACGCCGCGCAGACGCTCGGCGCCGAGGTGCCGCGCCCGCCGCAATATGCGCGCACCGCCCCAAAACTATGGCCGGGCGCCGAGCTGCGCGGCTGAACGTGCGACGCGCATGACGCGGTCGGAGCGATGAATCATCCGGTTCTGGTCGAAGTTTTACGCGGGGCGCGCGTCGAAAGCCGGCACCGCGGCGCGGTGGCCATTGTCGATGCCAACGGCGCAACGGTGCACGCCGTCGGCGACGTGGCGATGCCGGTTTTCCCGCGCTCCGCCATCAAGGCGCTGCAGGCGCTGCCGCTTGTTGAATCCGGCGCGGCGGATCGTTTCGGCTTGGCCGACGAGGAGCTGGCGCTCGCCTGCGCGTCACACAGCGGCGAAGAGGGACATGTCGCCGGTGTCGTGCGCATGCTCGGCAAGGCGGGTCTTGATGCGTCGGCGCTGGCGTGCGGCGCGCATTGGCCGATCAATCAGGCGGCGGCGTTCGCGCTGGCGAAGACCGGCCAGCCCTCGGCGCTGTACAACAATTGCTCTGGAAAACACGCCGGATTTTTGTGCCTTGCCTGCGCGATGGGCGTGGACCATGACGGCTATTGGCGCCCCGATCATCCGGTGCAAAACACCGTGCGCGGCGTACTCGAAGATTTAACCGGCACGGCGCTCGGCCCGGAGCAATGCGCGGTCGACGGCTGCTCGGTGCCGACCTGGGCGATCCCGTTGCGCGCCCTTGCCCATGCCTTCGCCAAATTCGGCACCGGACGCGGACTGCCGCGCGGACGGGCCGACGCAGCAGGGCGGCTCCGCGCCGCTTGCACAGCAAAGCCGTGGCACGTCGCCGGTACCGGCCGCTTCTGCACGGACATCATGAAGCTTCTCGGCAAGCGGGTTTTTGTCAAAACCGGCGCCGAGGGCCTGTTTTGCGGCGCGTTGCCCGAGCAAGGTCTCGGCATCGCGATCAAATGCGACGACGGCGCCGGCCGCGCCAGCGAGGCGGTGATGGCGTCGATCGTCGCGCGCTTTCTGCCGCTTGATGACGCCGAGCGTGCGGCGCTGACCCGCTTCATGCGGCCGACCTTGCGCAACTGGAACGGCTTCGAAGTCGGCGCGCTGCGGGTCACCGAAGCGTTGTAGCCCCGGCTGAGCGCGGCGACAGCCGGGGAACGGCGGCGCACCGTATTCTGCAGATATTTCAGCGTACCCGGTTGCCGGAAATCGACAGCTGGGCATAGCGTGCGGCGCCGTCGGTCGCGAGGTCGCCGGTCACCGGCTTCTGCCATTCCATGCCGACGATGGCGCCGCGGCGCGCGCCGCTGATCAAGTTGTCGGCGATCACGCTCGCGCCGGCGCCCGGCGCCACCGAGACGGTGATGCCGTAGTCGGCGCCGCGCACGATATTGGCGCTGATGGCGACGTCGCGCAGATAGGCTCCCCAACCGGCCGCGATGCCGGCATAAGCGGCGTTCTCCACCACGTTGCCGCTGACCACCGTATCGGCCTCGACGCCGATGCCGATGCCGAAAGCATCGTTCGGATCGGCGCCGGCGGGGCGCCGGGCGACGAGATTGCGCAGGAGATTGCCCTGCACCACGGCGAGCCGGCCGCCGCGGTTGAAATTCGTCACCGCGATACCGAGCGCGGCGCCGTCGACGATATTGTTGGCGATCACCGCGCCTTCGAAGCCGTATTCGGCATAGAGCGCCACTTCGCCCAATCCCGTACAGGTGTTGCCGACGATCTGCAGGTTCGAGGCCGTGTTGCCGCGCACCGCCGAAAAAGCCGCGTTGGCGATGCGGTTGCCGCGCACGATCACGTTGTTGGCGCGGAAAACGTTGACCGCATTGCCATACTGGCCCGAGCCGCCGGCCTTGTTGGCGATGTTTTCGATGCGGTTGTCGATCACCAGCGTGCCGTCATCGCCGGGCGCGCTGCGCCAGACCAGGATGCCGTTGTTGCCGGCGCCGCGCACATGATTGCCGGAAATCTTCAGGCCCCGCGCGTCCAGCGAGAAGATCGCCGCATCGGCGGCGCTGATCGTGTTGCCGGCGACTTCGCCGACCGCGGCTTCGAGCGCGATGCCGTTGCCGCCGCAATTGGCGATCGCGCAATCGACGATGCGCAGCGATTGGACCTGCGCAAGATGGATCAAGCCGCTCTGCTGCGGCAGCGGCGCGTCGGCGCCATCCAAAATAAGGCCGCTGAGGCGGATGTATTCGCCGCCGCTTGCCGAGATGAGGTTTGCGCCGGCCGAGAGCGTGATGTGGGTCGCTCCGGCAACGCCGGCGACCGCCGCATGGGGCGGCAGCTTCAGTTCGCCGGCGCGGTAGCGGCCCGGCCCGAGCTGCAGCACGGCGCGCGCCGCAGCGGCGTCGTCGATCGCGCGCTGGAACGCCTTTGTTTGGTCTTCCGCGGCATTGGGCCGAAGCCCGAGCGCGGCGCCGTCGATCGCGCCGCGCGGCGCGATATCACGATAGGTCGGCGCATCGCCTTGCGGCAGTGCTCCGGTCTGCTGCACACGGCGCGCCAGAGCGGGCTGCGATGCCGTTGCCACGCTGGCCGCGCCGGCGAAGGCGGCGAACAAGCGGCGGCGATCGACAGTCATGGCAGGACCCCTGCTCGAAAGACATGTGTTCGGAAGAAATGGCGCATCAAGCGCCATGCCACGAGCCTGTCCCGCTCCAATACAAGTGCCGTATTCGTCGGTAGCGTTAACGCCTTGCTGCAGCGGCAAGCGCAATCAGCAGGTTTTCGCCGGCGCCGATAATTTGGGCAAGCGACAGCGGCCGACGCTTAAGCCGCCAGCGCGGCCGAGCCGTCATGGGCAGGAGCGGAATATGCACGAACAGAACCAACGGGTGGCTGCCGGACGCGGCGCCTAACGCTCGCCAGTACGCGTAATTGCACAGATAAGTCCCCGCGTCGCGTGACACGCGCACCCGCGCCGCGCGGCTGCGCGCCGCAGCGGCAAGGCGGGCAAACGGGGCAGGGCCGCGGCGCACCGCCGGCGCGCCGCATTCGATGGTACGGTGCTGCGGCCGGTATTTGCCGGCATCCGGCAATAGCGGGGAGGTCGCATTGCGCGCCCGCGTCTCGATGCGCAGCTCGCGGGCTCGCCCGGCGAGGCCGAACATCAAGACGACGTCCGGCTGTTGCGCGAACAGCCGGGGCAGCTCGCGGTCGATACAGGCATATTCGGTGGCGAACACATGCGCATCGCGCACCAGGCCTGCCAAGGCCGGCCGCCGCCGCCGCGCGAGTGTTTTGGCGACGAGCGCGCTCGGATTGAACGGCGCTCGCGGAAACGGCCCGAAGCCGGTGATGAGCACGCGCATTTTGTCCTGTTCAGCGTTCCAGCATGGCGGCGAGCCGTTCGGCCGCTTCGGCTGCCGCCAGGCGGCCGGCGGCGACGTCGGCTTCGATGCGCGGCAGCTCGGCCTTGAGCGTGCGGTCGGAGCGTAGCGGCGCGAACAGCCGCTCCTCGAGCATGGCCCACATCCATTTGACCTGCTGTTCGCCGCGGCGCGCCGCGAGCTCGCCGGAGCGCGTCAGCCGCTCACGGTGGTCAAGGATTTTTGTCCATAGCGCCTCGATGCCGGCGCCTTTGAGCGCCGAGCATGTGACGACAGGCGGCGACCAGTTCGGCGACGGATGCGACAGAATATGCAGCGCCGCTTCGTACTCGGCCGCGGCCGCCTTGGCGCGCGCCGCGTTGTCGCCGTCCGCCTTGTTGACCGCAATCATGTCGGCGAGCTCGACCACGCCCTTTTTGAGCGCCTGCAATTCGTCGCCGGCGCCCGGCAGCACCAGGACCAGAAAGAAATCGGTCATGTCGGCGACCGCAAGCTCGGACTGACCGACGCCGACGGTCTCGACCAAAACCACGTCGTAACCGGCGGCCTCGCACAGCAGCATGGTCTCGCGGGTCTTGGCCGCGACGCCGCCGAGCGTACCCGACGCCGGCGAAGGCCGGATGAAGGCGTTGGCGTCGTTGGCCAGATGCGCCATGCGTGTCTTGTCGGCGAGGATCGAGCCGCCGGTGCGGCGCGATGACGGATCGACGGCCAGCACCGCCACCTTGCGGCCGCTGCGGGTGAGCAGCGAGCCGAGGCCGTCGATCAAGGTCGATTTGCCGACGCCCGGCGCGCCGGTAATGCCGACACGCACCGCCTTGCCGGTCGCCGCCAACAACGCTTGCGTCAGGGCCGCGGCGGCGCGGCGGTGATCGGCGCGTTTGCTTTCGACGAGCGTGATCGCGCGCGACAGCATCGTACGGTCGCCGGCGCGGATCGCCTGCGCCAGATGCGCGACGTCGGGCAGAGAGCAAAGTGCGGCCATATCGTGTCATCGGTCGGGGTAAAGCGCCCGTCAAGCATATTGCCCAAAAAGCTCGCCGCATCGGCCCAAATTTGCTCGCCGAATGACCGCGATATCGTCGAACTAGGGCCGCATCCGCCGGCTGTCATCGGCTCCTTCGTCGCGACGCGTGAAGAGGCGTCGTAGGTGCTTTCCTCAACCACGGAGACGACGATGAACTGGGACCGCATTCAACTCGATTGGATGATCTTCAAAGACAAGGTCCAGGACAACTGGATCAAGCTGACGGACGAGGACGTCACCCGCATCGGCGGCCGCCGTGATGAACTGATCGGCCGGCTGCAGGCGCGCTACGGCTTTGCCAAAGCCGAAGCCGCGCGCGAGGTCGAGGCCTGGGTGCGGTCGCTCAAACGCGCCGCCTGACAACGATGGCCGGCTCGGCAAGGCTTAAGGGCCGGCCACGTTTGCCCGTTCTTTTCTTTGATTTGCGCTTCGGCTGGGCGCAGCGGCCGCGTGAGGCGACGCTCGGCAATGCGATCGCCGATGCCGCGGGGCAGCGCCTGCGCGATCTGCCGCTGTCGCGCCAGCGTATCAGGGCGGCGCTCGGGACGTGAGGGCGCTGCTGCCGCTTATCGTTCTGGCAGCGGAATGAATTCGGTGGCGTCGCCGGGCACGAGCGGGAAGCGGCCGGCCTGCCAATCGGCCTTGGCGGCGTCGATGCGATCCTGGCGCGAGGACACGAAGTTCCACCAGATATGGCGTGGCCCGTCCATGGCAGCGCCGCCGACTACGATGACATGCGCGTCGCACATCGCGCGCACGGCGATGCGATCGCCGGGATTGAGCACCAAGAGCTTGTCCGGGCCGAAAGCGACGCCGCCGATGTCGATCTCGCCGTCGATGACATAGACGGCGCGCTCTTCGTGCGCCGTCTCGAGCGGCAACGCCGTGCCGGCCTTCAGGCGCGCGTCGGCAAATAACGTCTCCCACAACGTCGTGACCGGCGAGCGCAGGCCATGGAATGCGCCGGCAACGACGCGCAACGTCATGCCATTCTCGCTCAACTCAGGAATGTCTTTCGCCGCCGTGTGGGCGAAAGCCGCCGCCGTCTCTTCGTCCTTTGCCGGCAGAGCGACCCACAATTGCAGCCCGTGCAGCGGCTCGCCGCCGCTGCGGCGCTCCGGGGCGGTGCGCTCCGAGTGCACGATGCCGCTTCCGGCGGTCATCCAGTTCACCGCGCCGGGATGGATCGGCATCGCGTTGCCCAGGCTGTCGCGATGCACGATCTCGCCGTCGAACAGATAGGTGACGGTGGCAAGGCCGATATGCGGATGCGGCCGCACGTCGACGCCGTTTCCGGCGCTGAATATGGCCGGCCCGAAATGATCGAAGAAGATGAACGGGCCGACCATGCGGCTTTGCGCCGACGGCAGCGCCCGATGCACCTGGAATTCGCCGAGATCGACCGAACGCGGCACGATCACGTCCGCGACGGCGGCGCACGACTGAGCATCGCCGGGGACCGGATCTTTGGCTGGAAAGAAACTCATGACAGACCCCAATTCGTCTCCGGGGGCGAGCCTACCACCTCCGGCTTGCGCCGTCCCGCGGTTGTTCGGCCTGCGTCAGCCCGCCTTCGCCACCGCCTCGGCGATGAACCGCGGCAGCGCGAAGGCGGCGACGTGCATCTCGGGCGACCAGTAGCGGGTCGCAAAACTGCCGGCGCTGCGGTAGCGCGCCGCGATCGTCTTCACCGGCGTGCGGCGGAGGTTCTTATTGTCGCTGGCCCAGCCCATCGCCATGTGGCCGCCCACATAGGTCGGGATCGCCGCGACGTAGCAGGCGCCGTCGGCGAACAGCGCGCGAAACTTGCCGATGCTGGACGTGAGTTCGGACAACTGGAAGATCGGCACGCCGTTCTGCGTGACCAGCACGCCGCCCTTGTTCAGGCAGCGCCTGCAGCCGGCGTAGAACTTGGCGCTGAACAGCACCTTGCCGGGCCCCTGCGGATCGGTGGAATCGACGATGATGACGTCGAAGCGCCGGTCGGTGCGGGCGACGTATTTCATGCCGTCGTCGATCACGCTTTCGAAGCGATTGTCGGCGAACACCGGCTTGGTGAATTCGGGAAAATGCTCCTTGGAGAATTCGATTACCGCGGGATCGATTTCCACCTGGGTGAGGTGCCGCACCGTCTTGTGCTTGAGCACCTCCTCGGCGATGCCGCAGTCGCCGCCGCCGACGATCAGGACGTCGCGCGCCTTGCCGTGGGCGAACAGCGGCACGTGCGACATCATCTCCTGGTAGATGAACTCGTCCTTCTTGGTGATCTGGGTGGCGCCGTCGAGCATCAGCATCTTGCCGAAGAAGGGGTGCTCGAACAGCACCAGGTGCTGGTGCTCGGTCTGCACCTCGTAGAGCACCTTCTTGACCTTGAAGGTCATGCGGAAGCCGAGATCGTCGAACAGCGTCTCCGCAATCCAGCGTTCTTCCGCCATGGCAGCCTCCCGTTTCCCATAGACAAGCGGCCGGGACTGGTCCCGGCCGCTTCTTTCGTCAAGTCTCGATGCCGCGGCGGGTCAGGCCTGCTTGCCGCGCAACAGCTCGTCGACGACCACCTCTTGGGCCGAGAACGCCTCGCGCAGCACCGGAATGCAGGCGTCCGGATCGGCCGAGCCGCACATGAACACGTCAAGCGCCGCGTAACCGGCTTCCGGCCAAGTGTGGATCGAGATGTGGCTCTCCGCCAGCACCGCGACGCCGGAGACGCCGCTCGGCTGGAAGTGGTGCAGGTGGATGTGCAAGAGCGTGGCGCGGGCCGCGGCGACGCAACGGCGCAAAGTCGCCTCGATGTGATCGATGTCGTCAAGCCGCGCGGCGCCGCACAGATCGACGATCAGATGCACGCCGGCGCAGCGCACGCCGTTGCGGACCGCGAAATGGTCGCTGGGCTGTTCTGCAGGCGCCGCCGGCAGCGGTGCCGCAACTTTCAGTTTGGCCTTCCTATCTTCCTTTCGGGCGGTGCTTGGAATCCCCAAGCCCTTCACCGATCGCAAGAGGGCGCGTTGGCTCATGCCGTCCTCCCCAACCAGAGATGAGAACCTGAGGTGCCGGCAAGCCGGCACCGCGGAAAGCAAAGCCGCCACGACCTGGTCCACGTGGACTGATCAACAGCGGCAAGGTCCCCACATAAATGCTGAGTGCGGGGAGTCAAGCAGATTCTGCACAAAAACAATTAAAGCTTGCTGTCGTTCCGCATTTTTTGGTGACGGCAGATCGCGGCGCATCGCCGCGCGGGACGAGAGCTTGACCGGCCTGACGCTTGCTCTGCGGCGGCTCGCCG
>JASHSE010000063.1 GCA_030036975.1 Xanthobacteraceae bacterium
TCTGGGATTTCGGCTCGGCGGCGAAGCACCACCGGCTCTACGCGCCCTGGCTCCATCAGCACAACTGCCATGCCGGCATGCTGGGGCTGCGCGGCGCGGTCCATCCCAAGATCGGCCTCATGCGCAAGGCGGCCGAGGAGATCAAATCGATCCTCGACGAGAACGGCGTCGGCGATCAGCCGGTCGGCGTCGACATCGTCGAGCCGGCGATGCTGTTCGAGCTGCAGGCGGCCGGCATCGAGGTGCGCGACGGGCAGCAAATCATGCTCGATGCGCGCGAGATCAAGAGCGCCGACGAGATCCGGCTCCTCAACATGTCGGCGGCGCTGGTCGACGGCACCTATCAGACGATCGCCGAGCATCTGAAGCCGGGCATCCGCGAGAACGAGATCGTGGCGCTCGCCAACAAGCGGCTCTACGAGCTCGGATCCGACGATGTCGAGGCAATCAACGCCATCTCCGGCGAGCGCTGCAGCCCGCACCCGCACAACTTCACCGACCGGCTCATCCGCCCCGGCGACCAGGCGTTCTTCGACATCATCCAGTCCTACATGGGCTATCGCACCTGCTATTACCGCACCTTCAACGTCGGCCGCGCCACGCCGGTGCAGCACGATGCCTACAAGGTCTGCCGCGAGTGGCTCGACAAGGCGATCGAGCTGATCAAGCCCGGCGTCACCACCGACAAGGTGTGCAGCGTCTGGCCCAAGGCGCAGGATTTCGGTTTCCCGGACGAGATGGCGGCGTTCGGCCTGCAATTCGGCCACGGCCTCGGCCTCGCTTTGCACGAGCGGCCGATCATCTCGCGCGTGGTATCGCTGTCACACCCGACCGAGATCAAGGAAGGCATGGTGTTCGCGCTCGAGACCTATTGCCCGGCCAAGGACGGCTATTCCGCCGCGCGCATCGAGGAGGAGGTCGTCGTCACCGACACGGGCCACCGCGTCATCACGCAATTCCCCGCCGAAGAGTTGCCGATCGCGAACAGGTATTAGGCCGCGTTCCTCACGCCCGAAGAACCGAGCAGGGCGTGCATGTCCACGCGCGAGCTTCCCAAAACCGCCATCGCCGAGCACTTGGCGCAAAAGATTGGCGCGCTCGACGCGGCGCGGCTGCCCGAGGCGGTGCGGCGCAAGTGCGAGGGTTTGCTGGTCGACGTGGTTGGCCTCGCCGTCACAGCGCGCAACGAGGATTATGTAGGCAGCGTGCTGGCGGCGTGTGACGATGATGGGCCGTGCACCGCAATCGGGCACGCCCGCACGCTGACCGCGGCCGATGCGGCTTTGGTCAACGGCACCGCGGTCCACGGCGAGGACTTCGACGACACGTTCGAGGGTGGGCCGGTCCATGCCGGCGCGGTCATCGTGCCGGCGGTGCTGGCGGTCTGCGAGCGGCATAGGCTCGACGGCAGCGCGGCGCTCCTCGGCATCGCGGTTGGCGTCGAGACCATGTGCCGGCTCAGCCTGGTGGCGCCGACGCTGACCCATAAGGCCGGCTTTCATCCGACCGCGGTATTCGGCGCCATGGGGGCGGCGGCCGGCGTCGGCGCGGCGCTCAAGCTTACGCCGTGGCAATTGGTCGATGCGCTCGGCACTGCGGCTTCCATGGCGTCCGGCATCATCGAATATTTGGCCGAGGGCGCCTGGACCAAGCGGCTTCATGCCGGCTGGGCAGCGCAATCCGGCCTCAAGGCGGCACTGCTCGGCCGCGCCGGATTCTCGGGCCCGCGCACCGTGTTCGAAGGCGTGCACGGCTTCTTCCATGCCTTCGCGCATACCAGCGATGGCGACTACGAAGCGCTGATCGGTGATTTCGGCCAACGCTGGGTGACCGAGACGCTGGCGTTCAAGGCCTATCCGTGCGGGACCATGACGCATCCCTATATCGACTGCGCGCGCCGGCTCGCCGCGCGCGGCATCAGGGCCGACGATGTTGCCGAAATGGTCTGCGAGGTCGGCGAGGGCACGGTGCATCGCCTGTGGGAGCCGCTCGCCGTCAAGCAGCACCCGATCAACGGCTATGCGGGCAAATTCTCCACGCCGTACTGCGTCGCGGCCGGTTTCGTGCGCGGCAATGTCGGCTTGGGCGATTTCACCGACGCCGCGGTGCAAGACCGGCGCGTCATCGCGCTCGCCGAAAAGGTGCGCTACCGCATCGATCCGCAAAATCCTTATCCGAAAAATTTCACCGGCCATATCAGCGCCACCTTGCGCGACGGCAAAGCAGTGGAAGAGCGGCAATCCTACATGCGCGGGGGCGCGAAGGAGCCGCTGACCCGCGCCGACATCGAAGCGAAGTTTTTACTCAATGCGGTGCACGGCGGCTGGAGCAAGGAGCGCGCCGCGGCGGTGCTGAAGCGGCTTGGTACATTCTTCGATGGAGCCGCGGAGCTTTCGGCGCTCAGAGGCTAGCCGCACAACCAATTCACCTCGTCATTGCCGGGCTTGACTCGATCAAGCCCGCGCATGACCCAGAAAGGGGAAACGCCATGCCCACCATGATCGCGGCGCGGCTGCATGCCTACGGGCAGCCGATGACGCTCGATCGTATCGAGGTGCCCGAGCCGCGGCAGATCGATTTTTCGGTACGCTCACGCCGGACAACAAGAAAACCCGCGCATGACGCGGTTATTGAAACCTGCTAATCGTTACGGCAACGGAAAGCCCAGGCAGAAAATCAAGCGAGGACGTCATGTACGGCAATCTCGAACTGTTCATCGGCGGCAAATGGCTCGGCGGCGACGGCCGCAAGAGCGAAGAGGTGCTCAACCCGGCGACCGAAAAGCCGCTGGCGCGGCTGCCGCACGCCAGCAAGGCCGATCTCGACGACGCTTTGGCAGCGGCGCAGAAGGGTTTTGCGGTGTGGCGCGCTACCTCGGCCTACGACCGCGCCAAGATTATGCGCAAGGCCGCCGATCGCATGCGCGAGCGCTACGACGCGATTTCGAAAATCATGGTGCTGGAGCAGGGCAAGGTCTACCCGGAAGCCCGCGCCGAAGTGCTGACGTCGGCCGACATCATCGACTGGTACGCCGAAGAAGGCCGCCGCTCCTACGGCCGCATCGTGCCCGGCCGTGGCAAGGTGCGTCAGCTCGTGGTGCAGGAGCCGATCGGCGTCGTCGCTGCGTTCACGCCGTGGAATTTCCCAGTGCTGACGCCGGCGCGCAAGGTCGGCGGCGCGCTCGCCGCCGGCTGCTCGCTCATCCTCAAAGCCTCTGAGGAAACGCCGGGCGCGTGCGTCGAAATGGTGCGTTGCTTCGCCGATGCCGGGCTGCCTGCGGGCGTGCTCAATCTGGTGTTCGGCGTGCCGGCCGAAGTGTCGGAATATCTCCTCAGTAAGGACGCGATCCGCAAAATTTCGTTCACCGGCTCGATCCCGGTCGGCAAGCACCTCGCCGCGCTTGCCGCCAAGGGCATGAAGCGCACCACCATGGAGCTCGGCGGCCATTCGCCGGTCGTGGTGTTCGCCGACGCCGATCCGGAAAAAGCCGCCGACACCATCGCGGCGTTCAAATACCGCAATGCCGGCCAGGTCTGCATCTCGCCGAC
>JASHSE010000619.1 GCA_030036975.1 Xanthobacteraceae bacterium
CTGCCCGAGTGGGTGCGCCCGCGCGGCGGCAGCCCGCCCCGATCGCGCCGCCCCGGCAAAACGGCTCAAATTCGATCAAACCCAGGGGAGGAGTGCGTGCTCGCTCGGCTATTTGGCCTTGCGGCCTCTGTTAACCTTGCCGCCATCGCGTTGGGATTGTGTTCGCCGATGAAGGATAGCTCGCTCCTGGTCTCCGGCAACTACGACGGTGCGGTCTATCGCATCACCTACGGCGAGGGTGGCGGCGGCACTCATTGAGGTGCAAACGGGCGATTGCGCGCATGAGGCGAAATCGCCCACAATGGCAGCGAGGGAGCCGAACGAGGCTTCCCGCAAGTGGGAGGAAGTCATGATGGGATGCAAGACAGGCGGCCCCCTCGTGGCCGTCGCGTTAGCTCTGCTCGCCACAACGGCCGTGGCGCAGCAGGCCAATAATCCGCCGGCCGCCCAACCCGCGGCGGCGCAGCCCGCCCAGCCCGAGGCGCTGCCGCCCGGCTCGCCTTTGATCGGTCGGCCGGCCGACAACCCTGCCGCCGCGAAGCTCGCGCCGGTGCCGTCGCCGCCGCTTGCCACCGCCGCCGACAAGATACCCGTCGCGCAGCTCAAGGCGCCGAGGGGCTTCCATATCGAGCTCTACGCCAGCGGCATGCCGAATGCCCGCTCGATGGCGTACAGCCCCAAGGGCACGGCGTTCGTCGGCTCGCGGCTGCAGGATAAGGTCTACGCCATCACCAACAAGGATGGAAAGCGGCAAGTCCACGTCCTGGTGTCCGGCCTGTATCGCCCGAACGGCGTCGCCTACAAGGACGGCACGCTCTACATCGCCGAGCTGTCGCAGATCTCCAAGATCGAGAACGTCGACGACAAGATCGATGCCTCGCCGAAGCCGGTCGTCATCTACAACGACCTGCCCAAGGACGAGGCGCATGGCTGGAAGTACCTCGCCATCGGACCCGACAACAAGCTCTATTTCGAGGTCGGCCAGCCCGGCAACAACGTGCTGCACGACAAAAACCACGGCCAGCTGCGCCGCATCAATCTCGACGGCTCGGGCGCCGAAGTGATCGCCTACGGCATCCGCAACACCGTCGGCTTCGATTGGAATCCGCGAAATCACGACCTGTACTTCACCGACAATGGCCGCGACTGGCTGTCGGAGGATTGGCCCAACGACAAGCTCAACCGCATCACCAAGGTCGGCGAGGATTTCGGCGAACCGTACTGCCACCAGGGCAACATTCCCGACCCCGATTTCGGCTGGGGCCACAAATGCAGCGACTTCGTGCCGCCGGTGGCGCTGATGGGGCCGCACGCCGCGGCGCTCGGCATGAAGTTTTACATTGGGCACATGTTCCCGGCCGAATACCGCGACCAGATTTTCGTCGCGCGGCACGGCTCGTGGAACCGCACCGTCAAGTTCGGCGGCGACATCGCGCTGGTCCGGCTCAACCGGGACGGCAGCGTGAAATCGGTCGAGCCGTTCCTCACCGGCTTTCTGCAGAACAACAATTACATCGGCCGGCCGGTCGACGTGATGAACATGCCGGACGGCTCGATGCTGATCTCGGACGATTGGAACGGCGCGGTGTATCGCGTCTCCTACGGCAACAAAAAGACCGCCGACCGCTGAAAACACGCAGAAGGTGCGCGCTTCACCTCTCCAGGAAGGGGAGCGGTCGAGCGAGCGTAGCGAGCGAGGGTGAGGGGGGTTGAATGTTGAAGATTGTTCTCAATCTTCCGAACCCCCTCACCCCAACCCTCTCCCCTGCGGGGAGAGGGAGTGCACTGTGCTCGCGCTGACAACTCGATCTATCTTTCGGAGCGAAGCAGTGCGTCGCATTCTCGTCTGTTGTCTGCTGTTCTGCGCCGCCGCAGTGCCGGCCGCCGCGCAAACGGTGCAGCAGCGCTTGCCGGTCTGTCTCGCCTGCCACGGCGCCAACGGCCAATCGCAGACCGAGGGCGTGCCGTCGCTCGGCGGCCAGCAGGCGTTCTACACCACGGTGCAGCTCCTGATGTTCCGCGAGCGCATGCGGGTCGCCGACCCGATGAACGAGATGGCCAAGGGCTTGAGCGACGACGACCTGCGCAGCTTCGCCGACATCATCGCCAGGCTGCCGGCGCCAAAACCGCCGTCGGGGTCCATGGACGACGCCCGCATGGCGCGCGCCCGCGCGCTGGTCGAGCAGAACCGCTGCAATTTCTGTCACACCCCGGCTTTCGCCGGCCAGGACAACGTCCCGCGCATCGCCGACCAGCGCGAGGAGTATCTGGTCAAGGCGCTGCGCGGCTATAAGGACAATTCCCGCCACGGCTACGACGCCTCGATGGCCGACGTGGTGGCGCCGATCACCAACCAGCAGATTCTCGACCTGGCGTATTACATCGCGCGGGTGAGGTAGTCCCGCGCCGTTCCCCGGGCGCGGCGCGGCATCCCCGGGTCCGCGCTTCGCGCGGCCGAGGGTGGTGCGCTGCAGACCTGGGATCGTTACAAACATAGAATTTGCGAAGGTCCCGCAACAGCGGTGCAACGCTTCGCTGCGCT
>JASHSE010000620.1 GCA_030036975.1 Xanthobacteraceae bacterium
CGGTCAGATGATCCAGCCCCCAGCCGCCGAGCCGACGCGCTACGGGGCGGGAACATGGGTTGACGGCGACGGACGCTTTGTCGACCCGCCGTCAAGGTGAGAAGCGACGCTGCAATTTCCTACTGATAATGAGGTCGCTTCAACTCCCGAACATGCGGGCGCTCAGCGCATCAGCGCGCGCGGTACCAGCTAACCGCCATTCGTTGGGCCGCTTTGATTTGGGCGTCAGTCATTTTGGACGCTATCGCATCGCGCATCCTGGCCTTGAAATCGCCGTCTGCACCGACAGCTTGGGACGCGGAGAGGTTGAGCCACATGTAGGCCAGCAGGTAGTCCCTGGGGACGCCCTGGCCCTTGTTGTACATCATGGCTAGCTGGTACTGAGCGAAGCCCTCCCCCTGAACTGCGGCGCGATAGAACCACTTGGCCGCCAGATGGAAGTCCTGCGGAACGCCGCGGCCCTTCAAATAAAGCCAACCCAGCCGAGCTTCCGCGACGGCGTTGCCCCGGCCTGCCCCGGCCTCGATCGACGCGGCCGTTGCGTAAGGCGACGACGTAGGGGCGACGCGCCGGTCGGCCGCAAAGGCGCCGGTACTACCGGCAAGCATCAACAAGGCCATTGTCGCATAACGCCCAAAACCAGCCATGGATGGCCTCCCGCGCCGCTTGTTCGATTACCGCGCCGCCAGTCTACACCGTCGCTGCGCGTTGCGCCACGCCGCTGCGCTGCAACCTTGCCACAAACCGAAAGCTCCGACTGCGCTCTGGTCCAGTAGGCCAATCGCGTTCGGCCGCGCCGTTGCTGGCCCACCACGATAATCGCCAACCGGACTAGAGGAAAATTCTCTGCAGGACGGTGGTGTCGATGAGCCATGCCAGCCAAATGGCGGGCGCAAAGAACAATCCGAAGGGCACGCGCGTGGTGGCCGTGAGTTTGCGGCCACGCAGCATGTCAATCAGCACCGCGGCAAGTGCAGACAACGCTGCAACATCGATGGCGAGCGCAACCGCCGTCCAGCCAAGCCACACTCCGGCAACGGCGGCGAGTTTGACGTCGCCGAGCCCTATTCCCTCGCGGCCGCGCAGCCGCCGATAGAGAGTGCGAAAGGCAAGAAATAACAGCGCCAGGACGAGACCGCCCCCCGCCGCGCCCACTACCTTCGCCAGCCATTGCCCCGGTTGCGCCACCACCGCCGCGGCAAACCCCAGTACCAAGCCGGCCAGCACCAGCTTGTTGGGGATCAGGAAATACCGCGCATCGATGGCCGCAATTGTTATCATCACCACGGCAAGTCCGGCGCCCAGAATGCCCGACAGTCCCGGTGCGCTCAGCACGCTGACCACGGTGGTGCAAAGGCCGACCGCGGCCCATGCGGCGAGCGTCACAGGCGAAGAAAAGACGCTGGAGGCAATCCGCCTGGTCTGTTTCGGCATCCGATCGGAGTGGCGCGACCGGTCCGCGACCAAGAGAGGACTCACCGGACGAATTGCGGATCTCTAAACAGCGTCGGCCCGGGCGGGAAAGCATTGTCGGCCGAGCCGCGCATCTTGGCCCGCAATTCCTCGGCGACTTTGGCGGCATCGATGCTGTTACGAATGATCTGGGGTTGGATAAAGACGATGAGCTCAGTGCGCTGTGTCGAGCGATCATTTGTGGCAAACAGGTCGCCGACGCCGGGGAGTTCTTCGAGAACCGGAATGCCATTGCGCGTGCGTGACTGTTGTTCGGTGATCAAGCCGCCCAGCAGCACCGTCTGTTCGCTGGCGATTGAAATCGAGCTCTTGATCTGCTGCTGCGACACCGTCGGAGTCAGATTGGGGGCGGTACCCGAGCCGACGACGCCGCTGACCTCCTGCTCGACGTCAAGCGTCACATTGCCGTTGATGTTGACCCGCGGCAGCACGTGCAGAATGACGCCGGTATTGATGTAGTTGATGGAATTGACGACGGTAGTCGAGGAAGTGCTTGTAGCCGCAAGCACATTGGCGCTTCCAGTTTCGACCGGCACCTGATCGCCCACCAACAGCGTCGCCTCCTGATTGTCGAGCACCACGACCGACGGCGACGACAGCACCTTGACGTCGGTGAGGGCACGCAATGCATTGATGACCACGCTTGGACTTGATTGCGAGCCCAGCAGGAAATTGCCGCCGGGCAGAATTGCACCAAGCACCTGGGAGACGCTGGTGGTTGACGACGATGACGACGACGCGCTGGCCTGAGTGTTGAAGCCGAGCGATCCATTGTTGTTCTGGAGGAAATACTCGACGCCGTATTGCAGATCGTTGTTGAGCGTGACTTGGGCGATGGTGGCATGGATCGCCACTTGCAGCTGCGGCCGGTCGAGCTGCGTAAGCGTCTGCTCGATCAGCCGGTAATTTTCCTGGCTCGCGTAGATCACCAACGAGTTGTTGGTGACGTCGGCCGCGATCCTGATGCCGGGTAGAATGATCGAGGTCGGGCCCTTCTCGCCCGACTTGCCGAAGGCGCCCGCGCCGACGGCGGAGCTGCCGCCACCACCGACGAGCCCCTGGGCGTTGCCGAAGCCGCTGCCCATATTGCCGAGCTGAATGCCGGCAGTGCCGCCGTTGGTACCCGCGGCAGCTGTGGCGCCGGTCGTGGCAGTCGCCGTCGCTCCACCGCCTTGCTGGCCGCCGAAAGTGCCGCTCGACGCGGTGGCCGTGCCTGAGCCCGGCGCGATCTGGTTCACCGGGGACTCGAGACCCTGCCCATGCTGCGCACCGAACAGATCGCCGAGCACTTTCGCTATGCTCTGCGCGTCGCCGTAGCGCAGCCGATAGACGTGAACGGACTCGCCGGCGTTGTTTTCCTGGTCGAGGCGTTTGATCCAGATCGCGGCCTGTTTCAGGAGGTTCGGCTTGCGGGCAACGACCAGGACAGCGTTGAGGCGGGCGATCGGCTGCAGCGTGACCAGGCTTTGATTGAGGCCGCCGTCCCCATTCTGCATGATCTTGTCGAGTTCCTTGATCATCTCCTCGGGTGCGGCGTTTTCTAACGGATAAATGCCGACGGATTGGCCGCGCATCCAGTCGACGTCAAAGCTCAATATGGTGTCGACGGCCGTTTTTCGGTCGGGGCCATTGCCCTCGACGAGGATCAGATTATGTCCGACGTCGGCGCGCGCCATCCCGGCCTTGATGGCGAAGCTGTCGAGCAGTTTGAGGATGTTCTGCGCCGATGTGTAGTGCAGCGGCACCACGCTGATGCCGTAGCCGCCCTCCTTATCGGCGCCGGCGGCCGTAGCAGCGCCGCTGCCCGCAGCGTCGCCCGACGGGATCAGGCGGTATCCACCGTCGCGGTCCGCGACGAGCACTACATTGCTCATGCGCAGCGCATTTTCCAGCACCGGAATAAGGTCGCGCTTGGGCACCGATCGGCCCGATGAGATGGTCACTGTGCCCTGCACGCGCGGGTCGATGGTGTAGCCGACCTTGAGAATGTCGCCGAGAATGACCTTGGCGACGGTCGTTACCGCGGTGTTCTCGAAATTCAGCTCATAGCCTTCGCCGGTATCCGACGGCCGCACCGGATCGGCCGCCGCGGCCGCTTCATGGCCGTAATAGCTGGCGCCCTCCACCGGCTGCTGTCGAATGGCAGGCTGCGCAACCTGAACGGGAAAACGAGGATCTAAATTGGTGTTCTGGACGGTCTCGAAAGGGTCGGGCTGGTGCTGTGGTGCCTTATAGCCGCTCAAAGTGGTCAGGTCGCAACCCACAAGCAGGCCGCCGGCCAGACCCGCCGCGACGCATGTACCAATACACCGGCGAAGATTGACCACTCTCATACCCCGACTTACTATTCGTGCACTAAGCCTCCTCACTACGTCAAGTTTATGGAATTGGTGCGACCTTAGTCAAGAACCCAGCCGGCTTGGCAATGAGCGAAGTGTTCTTTAGTAGAGCTTCCGATAACCTCCGCCGACGCGACCCCTCGCAGTCCGGCGATCTACTGCAAAACTTCTACCAATACGCGTGCGATCGACAATTGCTGGCCGGCGACGCCGCGCTTCGCTTCAACATCGCCGAGGCGCGCCGGAACGGCAAGCCGCTGCAAAAGCTATGGCAACTGAGCGAAACCTCGGCCCAAGAGTTTGCCGACGAAGTGGCAAACTTCTTCGCCCTGCCGCGGTTTGGTCTTGCCGAACTCATGGCGGCGCCGTCCCTTGCGGACAAGTTTTCCCAACGTTTTCTGCGCGAAGCCTGCGTTTTTCCCTGCCAGGGCCGCGGCGGCCGCGCCCTCCTCGTCGTCGCCGATCCGAGCGAAACGGCGGCAGTTCGTGCCGCCGAAATCGTTCTCGGCGGCGCACTAGACATTGCGGTCGCCTCGTTCGAAGACGTTGCAACCGCGCTTGCCAACCGGCTGGAGGACAAGATCTCGCCGGAGGCCGCCGCGGCACTGCAACGCGCCGATGACGACGTCGAGCGCCTGCGCGACTTAGCGAGCGGCGCTCCCGTGGTCCGCGCCGTCAACGATCTGCTTGAACGCGCGGTCGAATTGCGCGCGACCGACATTCACATCGAACCCTTCGAGGCGCGCCTAGTCATCCGCATGCGGGTCGACGGCTTGCTCCGAAACCTGCCGGTGCCGGCCGGCGTACCGCCGCAAGCGATCATTTCACGCGTCAAGATCCTGGCGGGCTTGAATATTGCAGAGCGCCGCCTGCCGCAAGACGGCGCCGCTCGTCAACAGATCAGCGGCGTCGATCTCGACATTCGCGTCGCCACGGTACCGACCCAGCACGGCGAGTCAGCGGTGCTACGCTTGCTGGCGAAGAACCGCGGCCTGCTCGACATCGGCAAGCTCGGCATGGCAAGGACCGATGAAGCCAAGATCAGCCGGCTGCTCAAGCTGCCGCATGGGATGATCATCATTACCGGTCCGACCGGCAGTGGCAAAACAACCACGCTGGCGACGATGCTCGGCATTCTCAACGAGACCTCGCGGAAGATCCTGACCATCGAGGATCCCGTGGAATACGAGATCGAAGGCATCAACCAGTCGCAGATCAAACCGGCCATCGGATTGACCTTCGCCACGGCCTTGCGTGCGTTTCTTCGTCATGACCCTGATGTGATCATGGTCGGCGAGGTGCGCGATGCCGAAACTGCCCACATTGCGGTGCACGCGGCGCTGACCGGGCACTTGGTGCTGACGACGCTGCATACGGAGACGGCCGCTGCGGCCATCCCGCGACTGCTCGACCTTGGCGTCGAGGGCTTCCTGCTGGCCTCCACCCTGCGCGGCGTGATCGCGCAACGTCTGGTCCGAATCCTGTGTGATCGCTGCAAGCGCCCTCGCAGCCTCGACCACGAGGACTTTGCCGCCGATCCGCGATATACCGCGCTCGGTTTCCGCGTCGGCGAGACCATCCACGAACCGAAGGGCTGTGACCGCTGCGGCGGCACCGGGTATCGTGGGCGCAACGGCGTGTTCGAGATCATCGAAACGAATGAGGAAATTCGCGGCCTGATCGGCAAAAAGACAAACTCCCAGGAGATCGAGCGCGCCGCGCTGTCCGATGGGCTGACGACGATGCTGGACGACGCCGTCGCCAAGTGCCGTGCTGGGATAACCTCGGCGGCCGAGGCGCTGCGGGTCGTAGCGCTGCGGTGAGGCCGTGCCGAACTTTCGCTATCGGGCGCTGACCCAGGCGGGCGAGATCGTCAGCGGTTCGATCTCGGCGCCGACGACGGCGGAGGTCGTCCGCCAAGTCGAATATCTCGGCCTGGTGCCCATCGACACGTCCGCAGACAGCGGCCGGACGTCGATTTGGCGCCTCGACCTTGGTTCGCTCGGCGGGCCGCCCGGCGAAGCCGTCACCATCTTTACGCGCGATCTTGCGCTCCTGCTCAAAGCCGGCGCCAGGCTGGATGCTGCACTCGAATTGCTCGCGACCGACATGGATATTGCGCGGCTCGGCCCGGTGATCGGCAAGATACGTTCCAGCATCTTGGGCGGCGAGAGCTTTGCCGAAGCGGTGTCGCATCATCCGGCAGCTTTTCCGCCGATCTACGTGGCGCTGGTGCGGGTCGGTGAAGCTTCCGGAACGCTCGACCACATCCTCGAAGTGATCGCCGCCGACCGCGAGCGCGCGGAAGCGCTGCGCCGCAAATTCGGCGAGGCGATTCGCTATCCAGCCTTCGTGCTGTTTGCGGCGGGCTGTGTTTTGGCGTTTTTCCTGCTGTTCGTGCTGCCGCAATTCGCTTCTGTGCTACGCGGATTCAAAGCCAAGCTCGACCCTATCGTCGCCTTTTTCCTCGACTTGTCGGACCTGGTGCGCGCGCACGGCGATATCATCGCGCTTTTGGGCGCGCTCGCCATCGCGGCAATCTGGCTCTTGGCGCGGCGCGCGAGCGTGCAACGCGCGGCCTGGAACACGATGGCGCGGATGCCGCTTCTCAAGTCGCTGGTCGCATTCCATACCACCGGGCTGTTTTGCCGGAATACCGGCCTGTTGCTCGGCAGCGGAACGACACTTTCGGCAGCATTACGCATTCTCATCGACATAATGGACCGGCGCGGTCAACCGGAAGCATGGCAAAAAGTCGCCGATCGCGTTCGCCACGGCGGCAAGCTTTCCGACGGCTTGGCGGATGCCAAAGTGCTTCCCGCCGCCGCGGTCCGGATGCTAAGATTGGGTGAGGAAACGGGACAGCTTGCCAGCGTGAGCAGCCGCATCGCGGAGTTCTATGAGGCGAAGCTGCAGCGCAGCCTGGACCGGGTCGTCGGGATCGCGGGTCCTGCCGCCATCATCTGCATCAGCATCGTGGTCGGCGGGCTGATCGTTTCCGTGATGACATCCTTGCTGTCGGTGTATCAGACCGTTGGGTATTGAGGGGTAAAGGCTCATGATGATGTTCACGTCACTTGCGTCGCGGCGCCGGCGCTTGCCGGCGGGCCGAGCCGCCGAGGCTGGATTTACCTTGGTCGAGATGTTGGTCGTGATCACGATCATCGGTCTCATCATGGCTCTGGTGGCGCCACGCGTGCTCAACTACCTGTCGGAATCAAAGGTCAAAGCCGCCAAAATTCAAATCGAAAGCTTTGGCAGCGCCCTTGATCTGTACTACCTCGACGAAGGTCGCTATCCGACGACCTCGGAAGGGCTTGCCGCGCTGGTCCAGCAGCCGGAAGACTCGCCAACCTGGAACGGTCCGTACCTGAAAGGCGCCGTAGTCCCGAACGACCCTTGGGGCAATGGGTATGTGTATCGCTCGCCCGGACAACATGGGCCGTACGACATCATCTCGTACGGAGCCGACGGCCATGAGGGCGGCACGGGGACCGCAAGTGATATCACGAGCTGGACGCACTGAAGCCGGCGCGGAAGGATTCACGCTGCTGGAGGTTGTCTGCATCCTCGCGGTTATTGCGATGCTGGCGGCGATCGTCCTTCCGGCGCTTCCGCGTGCCACACCGCTGCCCCGCATCGAGGGTTATGCGATGGAAACGGCGCTCCTGCTGGACGCCGATCACGACGCGGCGCAACGTCAACACCGCGAAATTGCGACACTGGTCGATGCTCGTTCGCGGGTGATCCGATCGGGAGCGACGGGCGCCGTCCTGCAATTTCCGAACGACGTCACGGTCGATGCCCTGCTCGCCCGGCGCTGCAACGACCGGGACGCCGGCGCCGCCATTCATTACCTGCCTTCCGGCATGTCATGTGGCGGCGTCGTGGCCTTGACGCGCGGCGGTGTCGGCTTTCAGGTTCGGGTCAATTGGCTGACGGGAGGGGCGGAGATTGTTCCTGTCCATTGATCCCGACCAGCGCCGGCGCGCGCGGGGCTTCACCATGATCGAGGCGGTGGTCGCGCTGGCGGTCATTGCCGTCTCGCTCGCCGCCATTGCTTCGATCATCGCGGAAAATGTCCGCGGCACCGAAGTGGTCGAAGCGCGGCTAGTGCTTATTCAGGCGGCGCGCGCCGTGCTCACCGCCCTGCCCGACCGCGATAAGCTCGCGCAGGGCGAATTGCGGGGCGAGATGGGGTCTGAACGCTGGCGCATTGATGTGCTGCCGTTTGTCGCCAATTTCGTCGATCCCAGCCAACCAACGCCATGGGTGCCGCAAACCATCGTGCTGCGCCTGCAAGCGCCGAGCGGGGAGATCATCCGCGTGGATACGGTCAGGCTGCGGCACAACAGCGGCGCCGGCAGATGACAGGCGCGCCGGACCAGTCGCGTTGCGCGGGATTCACGCTGGTAGAAGCGCTCGCCACGACCCTGCTGATGACCATCATCTTGGCCGCGCTTGCCACCATCACGGCACAGTGGCTACCGAGCTGGGATCGCGGTTTTGCCCGACTGCAAGGCGGCCGAGTCTTGGCGGCGGGCCTCGAGCGGCTGACCAACGATATCGCCGCTGCGCAGTACGTATCCACCGGTGCTGCCAATGAGCCGCCGCTGTTCGACGGCGACGAGTTATCGGTGACGTTCGTGCGAACCACGCTCGCGCCCAATGCGGCCACCGGACTCGAAGTGGTCCGGCTTGCAGAGGCCGGCGACAAACAGGGACCGGCTTTGGTGCGCAGCACGGCGCCATTGCCCATCGGCAGCGATTTCTCGCCGGAGAATGGCGACCTGCTGTTCGCCAATCCGGTCGTCATGATCCGCGCGCCTTATCGCGTGTCGTTTTCCTATGCGGGGCCCGATCGGGTCTGGCAGAGCACCTGGCACGGTCAAGTGGCACTGCCGCGCGCAGTTCGGGTGAGCTTGCGGGACAACGCCACCTCGATAATTCTTGGCGTATCGACGAGCACGCTCGTCCACGCCGAATTACCGGCGCGCTGCGCGTGGGCCAGTACGGTGGCGGAGTGCCCGATGCTTAACCCGAACGGCGTCTCGCCCAAGCATTCGTCGAACGGAACGGGCAGATCCGGTGGATGACATGCTGACAGCCACGGACCGTAAGCGGGAGACTGGCCCCGCCGCCGCACTGCGCCGGGCGGCCGGCATAAGCCGCGCTCCACGGCGCGACCCCTGCCAGCCCGTCGACGAAATTGGCATGCTCCCTCGACTGCCGGGTGTGGTGGTTGACCGAGTTTTGCCCTACTTGACCGTGTATGATGGCGGGGAGCTTGCCGGCAGCAGCTCCGAGGCAGCACGGCCATGAAAGTGACCGACAAGATCCGCGACGGCTTTTGGCGCTGGATTGATCTTGTCGCCGAAGGATTGGTCGCGTCGCTCGGCCATTTCCGCAAGGAGCGCACGGTCTGTCTGGTCGAGGCGGAGCCCGACTGCTTTACGGTGCGCGCAGCCGACGCCGATGCAAGCGCCGGCTCTGGCGACCTTAAGCTGCGCGTCGAAAACGGCACCTTTGCCGCGCCGTTGTCGGCACGCCTCGAGACGGCGTTGCGCGGCAGCCGGCTCGAGCTCTTGGTGCGGCCCGACCGATTTGTCTTCAAGCCTCTGGAATTGCCGTCGCGCGCCGCCGAGTTTCTCGAGGGCGTGGTACGTTCGCAAATCGACCGCCTGACGCCTTGGAGCGCCGATCAAGCGGCATTTGGTTCGAGCATGCCAGCCGATCTGGGCTCGGGCCGCATCGTCGTCACGATCGCCGCAACCGCCAAGGCGATGCTCGCGCCGCTACTGCAGGCATTTTCCCGCGCCGGCGCCCGTTCAATCGTCATCCACACCATGCCGTCCGCCGCGTCGTCCGACTTGCCGGCAATAAAAGTCATGGAAGAGAACGTGACGCGCGTGCTCGACGTGAATGTTGTACGTCGTGCTCTCGTGATCGGGTTGGCTTGCGCCTTGTTCATGTCGCTGACCGCCGTGGTGGTCTCGACCTTTATTGGCGGCAATCTTCAGAAGCGCCAGGACGAACTTGCGCGGCAGATTGCGAAGCAGCGGTCGGCCCTGCTCATGTCGCGCAATGCTGCCGGAGATCCGAAGACGCTGGCGGAACAGGCACTGTTACGACGCAAGAACGAATCGCCGTCAGACGTTATCGCGCTCGAAATCCTCTCGAAGATCCTGCCTGACAGCACTTATGTGACCGAGATGCATATCGAGGCCAACAAATTGCAATTGACCGGGATCACCCATAATGCACCGCAACTGATCCGCCTAATCGAACAGACACGACATTTCAGCCAAGCCACCTTTTTTGCTCCCATCACGCGCTCTCCTTCGGACAGCAGGGACCACTTCAGTATCGAGGCGCGCATGGAGCCGAATTTCTCGTTGACGCCATGAGCAAGGTACAGTTCGCGAACCGAGGCTTTCTGTTCTGCACCGCCGCAGTCGCTGGCTATGTAGCGGTCATAGCGATCGCAATCCTATTCACTTGGAGCGCTTTCTCCGGTATCAGCGAGCAACGCGCCTCGATCGCGGCGGCCGAGGCCGCGTTCGCCCAATTGACGGGGCGTTCACCGTCGGGCCAACAGACCGGCGACGTGCTTGCCGGCGCTCCGGCCGGCTCGCCATTTTTGGAGGGGCAGACTCTCAACGTCGCGGGGGCGGCCTTGCTGCAACGCGTCGCGTCCATCGTCAATCGCGTCGGCGGCAACGTGCTGTCGTCGCAAGTCGACTTGGAAAGCGATCGCGCCAAGGACGGCTGGATCAGCTTGCTGGTGAGTTGCGATGTCGAGCAGCCGGCGCTGCAGAAGCTGCTCTATGACGTCGAAGCCGGCATGCCGTTTCTCTTTATCGATCAGCTCGTCGTTCAAGCGCCGACGCCCGGGCTGAACGGCAACCGGATGCGCGTTTTGCTGACGGTTTCCGGCCAGTGGTGGAAAGCCAAATGATCGCCACACGGCTGCTGATTGGCGGCGCTGCCGCCGCTTGCCTCATCGCGGCGCCGGTTTGCTGTCACGCGGACATCTTCCTTGATCTCGGAAACCTGACGCCCAAAGCCGCGCCCGCGCCCGGTTTGCCGTCGTTCTGGGACAACACCACGCCGAATGAGCCCGAAGCCAGCAATCCCCTATGGGGAATTCCGCTTCGATCCCTGCAGGCGACGCGGGACCGTCCGCTGTTCTCGCCGTCGCGCCGGCCGCCGCGGGCAATAAGCGCCGCGCCGATGCCGCAGCCTGCCAAGGCCGCGGTCATGCGACAACCGGACCAGCCTGAACTCAATCTCCTCGGCGTCATCATCGGCAGCGGCGAGGGCTACGCGGTCTTTCTCGACAATGCCACCCATGCCGTCATTCGGCTGAAGACCGGCGACGGCGAAGACGGTTGGATTCTGCGCTCGGTTGCCGAGCGCGAAGCGGTGCTCGAGAAGAACCACCGGACAGCGGTCGTTCGTCTGCCTTCCCGATCGGGCGGTCAACGATGAGAGCGCGAGAGCCGCGAATTGTTTAACGTTGTGGTATGGCGCATTGCCGGGGTTGAGCGTTGCCTGTCAGGCAGCGTGCGGTAACAATCGACACGCACAGCGCAGCCGCGCGTGGTTGGCAACTGGATCACCAGATAGCCGCAAGATTGCGGCGACTTAAATTTCTCTGGAGCGCCACCATTCGATGGTTTGTTTGACGCCAACGTTAAACGGCGTTAGCGGCTTCCAACCAAGGATGTTGCAAGCTCTGTCGATTGCAAGGACGGAAACTGGGACGTCGATGAGTCGCTCTTTTGTTCGTCGTACCGCCAACTTGCTGCCCAAATGTGCTTCAATCTCGGCGATGACCTGGTGGAGATCGCGGCCTTGGCCGCTGCCAATGTTGAATATTCGTTCTTCGCTTTTATCCGCAGCCGCCAGCAACAGCGCGTCGACCACGTCGTCGACATAGATGTAATCTCTGATTGGCGATCCATCGCCCCACATTTCGAACTCTTTGTTATGGAGCGCGCATGAAATCAGCGCGGCGATGACGCCCTGGTTCTTTCCCGGCAATTGGAACGGCCCGAAGAGATTCGCAACCCGCAGCACGCGAAAGGTCACACCGTAATGATGTTCATAAAGTTGTAAATATTTCTCGATCGTGAGCTTGCTGATGCCATAGGCGCTGATCGGATTGGTGGCAGCCGTCTCCGACGTCGGCATTAGCAGCGTCGGGCCGTAAACAATTCCGCCTGAAGATACAAAAACAATGCGCTTGACCTTAAGCTTGCGGCTGATTTCCAGCAGCGCCAGCGACGCTATGACGTTTTGGCGGACATCATCTGCCATGTTGAGGTCCGCGGATTGCGGCATGTAGCTGTGGACAAGGTGGAATACGGTCTCGCAGGACGCGATGGCCGACGCCAAAGCGGCCGCGTCGCAAAAATCGCCTTGCCGCCATTCGACACCCGGAAGATCTCGCGGGAACAGACAGCGCCGGCCAAAGGCGCGGACCCGGACACCTGAGGATGCCAGCCGCCGGCACAAATTCACGCCCAGAAATCCGCCGCCGCCGAGCACAACGCAGGTGGGTTCGCACTTAGTCATCGATGCAAAACGTTGGCGAGACTCTGAGTAAATTCACGGCCGTAGTGCGCCCTGCGATCGAGAAGCTCTGCTGTTAGGACGTTCGCACAACGAAGGCAAATTTCCTGGTATCCACCGCCGCACAATATCGCGGCTTTCATTGTCGGACCGCGCCGCCGACCGATCGTCGAGCGCGGCAAGATCAGCCAGCACCTGGAACGCGTTGTTTCGGGTCGGAATGCTCCAGCCAGACAGCGTCGGTGGCAGTGAGGGCCGGCGCCGTGCTCGTCTCAGGCAACACTGTTGTCCCCTCCGGGAACAACGACCGAAACAGCGCATCGGCGGTCGCCTCAAGCGAGAACATGGTCACGAAGCGGGAGCGTGCGGCATCGCCCCACATCCGCGCCTCCGCGGGGTTGGCGAGCATACGGCCGATGGCCTCTGCCAGATGGCGAATGTCACGTGGCGGAACGGTCAGTCCGCAGACACCATCCACGATCGCCTCGGCGCAGCCGTCGACGTCCGTGGAAACAATCGGCAGCCCGTGAGCCATGGCGTCGAGCAATGCCAGGGGTAGGCATTCCATCGTCGACGACTGCACATAGACCGACGCCCGGGCGTAGTACCGTTCCAGCTCGCTTGCCTCGACTATGCCGACGAGCCGCACTTTGCCGCGAAGATCGGGGCGATGCGTCCGCACCAGCAGGTCGCGCGTCAGACCGTGCCACGACGGCGGCAGACATCCGACGATGACCAATTCCACGTCGTCGTCGATAAGCCCGGCAGAGCGGCCGTAAGCGAAAGCCTCGATCAATGTTGGCGTGCCTTTGCGCGGCGTGCCGGCGCCGACGGTAAGCACCATCCGCGATCTTCGGCGCGCGAGCGGCCGGTCGTCTTGATGTGGTGCGGATTTTCCATTTGCGACGTTGGATGGCAGACCGCTCCAATAGCGCACCTGCCCGTCGTAGCCGTAGCTTGCCCAGACGCGTCGCGTTCCGTCCGAGCCAAACAGGAAATTGACATTCGACTGCTTGCTGGCCTTCTGAAAAATTTGCCGGGCGGCTGGTGCGCGCATCGCCAGATCGGGATCGTAACTTTCATGGATGTACCAGCTGATCCGCGCCCGGCGCCGGAATTGAATGATCTGCAGAGCGATCGGCCAACTGGCGAATGAATTGATCAGGACGCGGTCATGGATATGCGGATAGAGAATCAGCATGCGCAGCGCGTTAAGCGTTCTGACCGCCGCGGCCCGCAGTGCGCCCCAGCGGTCAAGACGACCGATGAGGCGTGCGCATTTGATCAGAAACTGACCGGACGCCGTCTGTCGCAAAGGTCGTCGTTGCAGCACCTTCACCGGAATTCCGATTCGCTCGAAGTCATCCCGCAGCGGCCCATCAACCAGACTAATCAGGTTCACCTTCGCACCGGCCGAGACCATCGACCGCGCTACGTCAAGCGCCAACTTCGGCGCCCCGGTCCGGCTCAGCTCGTGACTGACCAAGGTGATTGCCGCCCCTTGAGGAGTCGCCGCTCGCTGGGCCGCAATCGGCTGCTTGCGTTCGGCGGGTGGTGCGCTTTTCGGTGTCTCGACCAGTCCGTCGATCGCCCGATTCAATCCTCTGCTTGTCGGACCGAACGTAACGCTCATGCACGACGGCCAGTTTGCGAAAGTCGGCGCAACCGGGTTGCGCGGTCGCTCGGCCAGAGTGGCGATGAAGTAGCGGCGGTAGATCTGCTCCAGCTCGGCATCGATCACTTCGTCCGCCACGTCGATCGTATTTGCGTCATGAAGCCGATACCAGTAAAGCGGCCGGCGAACCAAAGCCGGCTCTTCCAGTTCCAATGACCTCATTATGAAATCGAGGTCATGTGCATAACGATAATCGGCGAATGGGCCGATTTCGTCGTACAGCTCGCGCTGGAAAAAAAGATTTCCGGTCGCCACGGCAATGTTGCGCGTGAGCAGGACGAACCCGACGCTTGGGCTTACGTCGAGTTCCTGCATCATGGCATCGTAGTACCAGCTGCGCCAGCGATGCTCTGACACCAGGGGCTTGTCCTGTGCATCGATGGGTTCGACATAGGTGAACACCAGCCGGCTGTTCCGGTTACGCGCCGTGGCAACGCATTCCTCGATGCGCTCTGGGAAATATGCGTCATCCGAGTTCAAAATCGCGATGTAAGCGCCGCTGGCCTTTTCGATACCTTCATTGATCGTTGCCGGGGCGCCACAATTTTTTTGCGCGCTGAAGTGGACCGAAATGCCCTTCGGCGGCGGCGCATCGTTGAGGAATTCGCGGATAGTTTCCGCGCTTCCATCGCTCGATCCGTCGTCGATGATGATCAGTTCGATGGGCCTGTAAGTCTGCCGATAAACCGATCGAATGGCATTGCTGACAAATCGCCGATGATTGAAAGACGGAAGCACCACGCTGACTAGCGGGTTGCGCTCGCGTGTTGCTTGCATCATTTTCATCCCAATGCACACACTGCAGCCATCTCACCCGAACGCGAACTTCCGTTACGCCGTCGAGGATATTCCGCGCCGAAAAGAGTATGGTACTGTCCACGCGCCGACAACGCAAAAATTTAACCCGGCCAGCGCGTTTTGCAAGGGCGCATACGGCAAAGGCTCAGGGCGAATGTGGCAGCGAGTGCTCGTATGAACACTGACATCGTCCAGGCGGCGCAGGCGCTTGAGCGCGGCGATACGAGCGCCCTCGTGGCCCACCTGCAGGCCCTATTTCCGCATGATCCGCGAGCTGCCGAGGCCCGCGAATTTATCGCCGCGGTCCTGTCTGCGCCGGCCGCCGTCGCGCCGATAGGGCAGGAACTGCCCTTCCTGAACAGCGCTGCAGAACTGATCCGCAGCCGCAATGCGTTGCCGCCAGGTATGCGGGTTCAGTTCCGGCGTGACCGCGATGCGCCGATCCGACGCTGCAATGGGCAACGCGACGAGCCGTGCGGCCGCAATTCCATAGTGATTGGCGAGGATTTCGACTATTTCGCCGAAGGCGGCGGCGTGGCGGCCTGGTCGATGGCCCAGGCGCTGAATTACTTGCTGCTGCGACGCTTGCACCCCCGCAAGCTTTGCGCCGTGGTCGTTTCGATGCGCGATGACGGGGTCTATGTCCTCCAGTGGCTGGCACATTACCTCGTCCTCGGTGTCGATCGCATTTTTGTTTACACGAACGACAACCAGGATGGTTCAGAGGCCCTGCTGCGACTGCTGGCCGCTCACGATGTCATCACGCTGGTGGAGAACAGGACCTCGGGGAGAGTTCCGCCGCATAAAAAGGCGTTCGAACATGCCCTTCATCTACTGCCGGAGTTACGCGACTACGAATGGGTGTTCTTTCTCGACTCCGATGAATATTTCGTGCCCACGGCCGAGTTCGGATACTCGATCGAGCGGGTCATCGCCGCAGTGAAGAAGCAGTATCCGCACAAACCACCCTCAGCCATATGCTACAACTGGCTGATGCTTTTCAGCGGCGCAGCCTATCGCTGGACGCAGGGACTGCTGCTGGAACGCTTTCAATACGGCATTCCAACCCGTTACATCAAGAGCTTGGCGCTGTTGCGGGACATCGTGTCGATGCGAATGGTGCATGCGCCGGACACACTCGGCGACGCCTTTTTTGTCGACTCCAGCTTCAGCCCGATCGAAGTCGTCGACTGCCGGGCACCGGTAAATTGTTCCGGCGGCCACATGAACCATTACTGGGGACGTTCCTTTGAGGAGTTTGCGGTCAAGAAGGCGCGCGGCGACTCTCTTAAGACCGACCATTACCGGCGCGATTTTGAACACTTCTTCGTGCTGTACGGACGCCAGCAGGACGACAACAGATGGCCTGTCGATCCCAAGCTTGTCGCGGCGGTCAAGCGCAAGATCGCGGAGCTGATGGACTTACCCGGCGTACGGGCGACCGCCGCCACCGTTGAAGCAGAGTACGCTGGCTTGATTGCCCGCTATAGCGTCCACCACGGGCTTGCCGACCTCTACGAACAATTACGGCGCCGG
>JASHSE010000621.1 GCA_030036975.1 Xanthobacteraceae bacterium
TTCAGCCCGACCGACAAGGTTTGGACGGATATGGCCGACTTCAAGAAGCGGTTCGCCAAGTTCGGCGACGACGCCAAAAAGGCCAATGCCACGGTCACGGACCTCGCCAGCTTCAAGGCTGCGATCGGCGCTATCGGCAAGAACGATTGCGGCGGCTGCCATCACGACTATCGCCACGAAAACAAGAGCTGACAACCAAGCCGTCGGGATCTGGTCGGGCGGGGCGTCCGCGAGGGCGCTCCGCTTTGCCATTCCGGGGCGAGTAAGCGACGGGGCCGTATGCGTCGGCCGGCATCCCTCATCCTGCTCAGAACACCCCGAGATGCTGGCGCAGATCGACGGCGCCGGCTTTCAGCTCGGCGGCGGTCGAGACCACGGCGACGCGGCCGGAATTGAGAATGACGATGTCGTCGGCAATGTCGAAGACGAGCTTTGGGCTCTGCTCGACCAGCACGATCGAAAGCCCGCTCTCTTTGAGCTTTCGGATAGTCGCCATGACCTCGGCGACGATTTGCGGGGCGAGGCCTTCCGACGGCTCGTCCATCAGCAGTACGCGCGGATTGGCCATCAGCGCCCGGCCGATCGCGAGCATCTGCTGCTCGCCGCCGGACAAATAGCCGGCCATCTGCGTGGCCCGCTCGGCAAGCCGCGGAAACATGGCGAACACGGTCTGCGCGGTCCACGGCTGATGCCGCGTGCCGGGCAGCACGTCGCGCGCCGCCACCATCAGGTTCTCGCGCACGGTGAGGCTTTTGAAGACGCGGCGGCCCTGCGGCACCAGCGCGACGCCGCGCGCGGCGATCGCTTCCGGCGGCAGCCGCGTCACCGCTGCGCCCAGCACTTCGACCGCGCCGGCGCGCGGCGGCAACAGGCCGACGGTGACGTTCATGCAGGTCGATTTGCCGGCGCCGTTGCGGCCAAGCAGACCGAGCAGCCGGCCCTCGCCGAGCGTGAGCGACACCTTCTGCAGCACGTGGCTGTCGCCGTAGAAGGCGTCGATGTCGCGGAGGCAGAGCGCGTTTTTATTCGCCAAGGTAAACCTCCCGCGTGCGCGGATCGGCGACGACCTCGGCGCGGGTGCCCTCGACCACGACCTCGCCGAAGTGCAGAAGCGTGATGCGGTCGGCGAGGTCGAGCGCGGTGTCCATGTCGTGCTCGATCATCACCACGGTGACGTCGCGCGGTATCGAGGACAGTAATGACCGCACGTCGCGGCGTTCGTCGATCGACAATCCGGCGAACGGCTCGTCGAGCAACAGCACGCGCGGCTGTTGCGCCAGCGCCATGGCGATCTCGACCCGCCGCTTCTCGCCATACGAGGTTTCCGCAAGCGGCCGCTCCGCCATTTCGGCAAGCCCGACACGGGCAAGGGCGGCGCGCGCCGCGTCGCGCAGATGCTGCTGGCGGTGCAGCGCGGCGAATGGATTCCAGCGCAGCGGCGACAGGCCGAGCAGCGCCAGCATGGCGTTGCGCAAAATAGTGTCGCGGGGAAACAGCGTGATGATCTGATAGGTGCGCGCCATGCCGAGATGCGGCCGGTTGCGGCTCGGCAGCCGCGTGATGTCGCGGTCGAACAGCAGCACCGAGCCGGCGTCGGGCGTAAGCTCGCCGGTGATGAGATTGAACAGCGTGGTCTTGCCGGCGCCGTTGGGGCCGATGATCAGGCGGCGCTCGCCGGGCTCGACGGCGAAATTGACATTGGCGGTGACGCGCAGCCCGCCGAACGATTTGCTCAAATTCTTGACCGCGAGCGCGCTCATGGCTTCGGCTCTCCGGCCGGCATGGACGCCGGCGCAGCGGCGGCCGCTGCAGGTTTGCGCCGACGAGCACCGCGCCAGGCGGCGCGGAACAGCCGCACGCTGCCCGGCACCAGCCCCTCGGGCATGAACACGACGATCAGCACGAAAATGGCGCCGAGCAGGAAATTCCAGCGCGCGATGTAGGCGCTCACCACGTTCTTGACGATGACGACGAGAGCGGCGCCGACCACCGGGCCGAGCAGCGTGCCGGCGCCGCCGGAAATGACCATCAGCAAGCCCTCGGCCGATGCGGTCAGCGCCAGCGCCTGCGGGCTGATGAATTCGTTGTAGTAGACGAACAGGATGCCGGCGACGGCGCTCAAGAGCCCGGAGAACATGAAGGCCCAGAACCGGACCATCCAGACGTGGAAGCCGAGTGCATTCATGCGGCGCGGCTGATCGCGGGTGCCGGCGAGCGCGGCGCCGAACGGCGAATGGACGAAGATCGCGCAGGCGGCGACGGCGATGAGAAACACGATCAGCGTGGCGTCGTAGAAGCCGTCAGCCGAGGCGAGCGACAGGCCGAACGGCGCCGGGCGCGTCGCCACGCTGATGCCGTTGTCGCCGTTGGTGATGCTGATCCAGCGATAGGCGAGGCCCCAGATGATCTCGCCGAGCGCCAGCGTGATCATGATGAAGCTGATGCCGCTCGCGCGCAGCGACAACGCGGCGAAGCCGGCGGTGGTCAGAAGCCCGGCGGCGAGCGCGCCGGCGATGGCGACGACGTGACCGTGGCCGGCGGCGAGCAGATAGGCGGCGGCGTAGGAGGCGGCGCCTGACAATCCGGCGTGGCCGAGCGATACCAGGCCGCCATAACCGACCAGGATGTTCAAACCGAGCGCAAACACCGCATAGAGCAGGATCTGGCTTGCGATATTAACGTAGTATTGCTCGGTGATCGCGTAGGGCACCGCGATCAGCGCCAGGATGGCGGCGGCAAGGAGCGCATAGCGGACCGTCACAGGACCTGGCCTCCGAACAGGCCTTGCGGACGGAGCACCAGCACCAGCACCATCGGCAGGAACAGCACGAAATAGGCAAGCTCAGGCAGCAGCGCCTGGCCGAAATTGTAGATGAAGCCGACGATGATGCTGCCGACGAACGAGCCGAGCAGGCTGCCGGTGCCGCCGAGAATGACGACCACCAAGGCGAGCGGCAGCATGTCCTGGTCGAGCCCGGGATAGACCGAGAGAATCGGGCCGCCGATCATGCCGGCGAATCCGGCAAGCCCGGCGCCGAGCCCAAACACGATGGTGAACAGCTGCGACACGCGGATGCCGACGACGCGCGCCATCTGCGGATCGTCGACGCCGGCGCGGATCATGGCGCCGAGCCGGGTGCGCTCGAGCATCAGCCACAGCGCCACGGCGAACACCACCGCGATGCCGATCACCGCTATGCGGTAGAGCGGAAACACCGCGGGGCCGGCGCGCACGAAGCCGCCGAGTCCGGCCGGTGTCGCCACCGAAATCGGATCGCCGCCCCAGCCCATCAGGCACAGGTCGGCGACCATGAAGGATACCCCGAGCGTCACCAGCACCTGCGCCAATTGCTGACCGGCGAGGCGGCGCAGCAACAGCCGCTCCATCAGGGCGCCGAGGATCGCCACTTCGAGCGCTGCGATCACCGCGGCGGCCCAGAAATCCAAGGTGAAGCCGAGCGTGCCGGACAGGAACGTGGTGCCCAGATAGGCGCCGACCATGAACATCGAGCCATGCGTCAGGTTGGGGATGCGCATCAGCCCGAAGATCAGCGAAAAGCCCGCCGACAACAGGAACAACAAGCCGCCGAACGTGATGCTGTTGACGGTCAGCAGCAGCCAGAACGTCATTTGCTATCCTTGGTTTTTCTGGCTGCCTGCCGTGTGCATCATTCCGGGGCGCGGGCGAAGCCCGCGAGCCCGGAATCCATGACCACTGAACGTGAAATAATGAAGGTTCGAGCCATATTCCGCCACCGGGGTTATGGATTCCGGGTTCCTCGCTTCGCTCGGCCCCGGAATGACATTCAACATTTCATCAAGGGCGGATAGTCGCGCGAATAGACCGGATGGGCGAGAAACTCCCGCTCCGGCCAGGTCCAGAATTGGCTGACGTTCTCGTAGGTCTTGATGGTCTTGTTCCAGAGCTTCAGTCCGTACTTGGCGCCTTCGCGGCCGGTGCGGCGGATATAGATGGTGCCGATCACGTTGTTGAGGTGGTCGAATTTGAGCGGCCCGCGCGGGGTATCGGTCAAACTGACGTTTTTCAGCACCGCCATGAACTTTTCCTTGTCGCTGATGTCGCCGCCGGCGGCGTGGAGGCCGGCGTCCAGCACCTGGCAATTGCCGTAAAGCAGCGCCGCGTACTGGCCCGGAATGGCGTCGAAATTTTTCAGCATGCCGGAGACGAAGCGCTGGTTGCCGTCGCTTTCGAGATCGAGGGTGTAGGGCGCGGCGCTGACCAGCCCGAGCGCCTCGTCGCCGAAGCTCTTGAGCAGGAAATCGTCGGCGCCGGCCTCGCCGGCGAGCACCGGATATTTCATGCCGGCGTTGGCGTATTGCTTCATGAAGCGCAGCGGATTGGAGCCGGCGAAGCCCTGGCACACGCTGTCGCAATCGCCGATCTGCGCGATGTATGGCGTGTAGTCTGGGGTCACCAGCGGCGGCCACAGCTTGTTGACCACGCAGCCGCCGTCCTTCGCGAACGCCGCCTGATAGCCGCCCATCTGCTCGTGGCCGAAGGCAAAATCCTCCGAGACTGTCACAGTACGCTTATGCTTGAGCTCCGTCGCCGCGTAATGGCCCAACGGCTGCGTCGCCTGCGACGAGGTCGCCGAGGCGCGCAACAGGAACGGATTCGGCGTGCGCTGGGTGAGGTTGTCGGCCGCCGCGAGGCTCAGCGTCGGCATCTTCTGCTGGATGATGTATTCGCTGATGGCATAGAGTTCGAAAGCGGCCAGCGGCCCGACGATGGCGTCGACCTTGTCGCGTTCGACCAGTTCCTGCGCCTTGGTCTTGGCGCCGGCCGGATTGCCGCCGGTGTCGGCCGTGAACAGATCGGTCTTGCGGCCGCCCAGCGTGTAGTTCTTCTCTTTCAGATAGGTGAGGACGCCTTGCTCCATCAGGATGCCGCCCTGTGCCAGCGGCCCGGTTTTCACGGTGAGCAGGCCGAGCCGAAACGGCGCAGCTTGCGCGATCGCCGGCGCCGGAAAGCGCATCGCGACGGCGGCGGCGCCCGCCGCGGTGCTGGCGAGCAATTTGCGCCGGCTCACTGTGCGGGACATGGTGTCGTCCTCCCTCCTGCATCCGTAGCCCGGATTGCGCGGAACGCAATCCGGGATTCGTTCGGACGCCGCTCCCGCATCTCGCTGCGTTCAATCCGCGCTACAAGCGCTCAGCATTTGCTCAGCGGCGGGTAATCGCGCGAGTACACCGGATGCGCGAGGTACTCTTGCTCCGGCCAGACCCAGAACTGGCTGACGTTGTCGTAGGTCTTGATCGTCTTGTTCCAGAGCTTGAGCCCGTATTTGGCGCCTTCCTTGACGATGCGGCGGACGTAGAACGTGCCGATCACGTTGTTGAGGTGATCGAACTTGATCGGGCCGCGTGGCGTATCGGTGAGGCTGACCGATTTGAGCGCCGCCATGAATTTGGTCTTGTCGCTGGCATCGCCGCCGGCCGCCTTCAGCCCGGCGTCGACTACCTGGCAATTGACGTAAAGGCCCGCGGCATAGAAGCCCGGGATGACGTTGTAGTTCTTCATGATGTCGTTGACGAAGCGCTGGTTCGCCTCGATCGGGTTGTCGAGCGTGTACGGGCAGCAACTGACCAGGCCGAGCGCTTCGTCGCCGAAGCTCTTGAGCAGCGCATCGTCGCCGCCGGTTTCGCCGGTGACCACCGGATATTTCAGGCCGGCGCTGGCGTATTGCTTCATGAAGCGCAGCGGATTGGAGCCGGCAAAGCCCTGGCAGACGCCGTCGCAATCGCTGATCTGGGCGATGTAGGGCGTGTAGTCGGGCGTCACGATCGGCGGCCACAGCTTTTTGGTGACGCAGCCGCCGTCTTTCTGGAACGCCGCCTGGAAGCCGCCCATCTGCTCGTAGCCGAACGCAAAATCCTCGACGATGCAGACCACGCGCTTGAGCTTCAATTCGGTCGCCGCGTAATGGCCCATCGGATGCATCGCCTGCGACGACGTCGCCGAGGCGCGCAGCAGGAACGGATTGGGCGTGCGCTGGGTGAGATTGTCGGCCGCCGCCAGGCTCAGCGTCGGCATTTTCTGCTGCTGCACGTATTCGTTGATGGCGTACAGCTCGAACGCCGCGAGCGGACCGAGAATGACGTCGACCTTGTCGCGCTCGACCAGTTCCTGCGCCTTGGTCTTGGCGCCGGCCGGATTGCCGCCGGTGTCGGCGGAGACGAAGTCGACCTTGCGGCCGCCGAGGGCGTAGTTCTTCTCCTTCAGATAGGTGAGGACGCCTTGTTCCATCTGGATGCCGCCCTGGGCGAGCGGTCCGGTCTTGACGGTGAGGAGCCCGAGCTTGAACGGCGCGGCCTGCGCGATGGCGGGCGCCGGGAAGCGCACCAAGGCCGCAGCCGCGCCGGCCGCAGTACCGGCAAGCACCGTGCGGCGGCTCAATTTGCGAAGCGTAACTCTGCGAGACATAGCTCTTTGCTCCCTCTGGCGTCCCCATTTACGAAAAGCGCATACCTACGGTTGCCGATCCGTTCTCACGCGGGGCTTTGCCGGCATCATCCAATAAGCGGCCTGCCGCGTAAAGTCCCGCTATTGTCGCGGGAGCGTGCGATTTTGCTGTTTTATGACGACGGTTACTTTGTCTTTTTCTCTTTTATTGCCGGAATAATGGGCAACAGCAGATAGGGCCGCGCCGCGCCGCCGAAATGCAGGCTGGTGACGCCGCCGAAAACATCGCCCGGCCGGTCGCGTGGGTCGTCGTGCAGGAACGGCCCGCATCCGGTCAACTCGTTCTTGAAGTTCGATTGCCGGCCGCCGCTGCCGCCCGGATAGACGTAATCCTTGCCGCGGATCGTCAGCGCGACGCGATAGCCGGCCGGCACCACGATCGAAGTCGGCCAAATCTCGACCTCGAGCGGCACGGCTTCGCCGGGCTTGAGCGGCTGTTTCCTGCGATGGGTGTGATAGGGCCGGTACGGCTTCGACAGCTTGTTGTCGAGCTCGCGATGCGAGGCGCGCAGCCAGCCCTGGCCGACCGGCGTGTGCGGATCGATGGCGCCCCGAAAAACCACTTCCTTCAGATCGGACGAAAACACGCGCAGCACGACGAAAACGTCGGCATCGCTGGTGCTCGACGACACGTAAAGCTTGACTGCGCTCGGCCCGGTGATCTCGGTCTCCTGTGTAAGCGGTGCGGTGAGGAACGTGACGCCGTCGCCCATGGCGTCGAAGCGGATCGCGCCTTTGCGGCGGGCCGGTTTGTCCTGCAATGTTCCGCCGTCGCTCGGATCGAGATAAAGCCGCGTCCATCGGGTGCGCTTGAGCGGCCATTCGTGCTCGGCGCGCTCGACGAAACGGTCGACATGGCGCACCTGCAACTGCACCGGCGGCTGTTTGTCCCAATTGTTGTCCTTGCCGTGCAGAAAATAATCGAAAAAACGCAGCTGCAGGCTGCGGCCGTAGTCGGTGTAAAAATGCGTCCAGTGCTCGAGACCGTGCGCCTCCAGCCATTTCTGCTTTGACGCCGCGCGCACAAAACCTTCGAAATTGCCGCGCGGGTGCAGGCCCTGGCCGCCCCAATTGGCGGCCGACAGAAACGGCACCTTGATCTTCGACCAAACCGGCGAGTGGGCGCGGTGATAGGCGTCGTCGAGCGGATGAGCGAGGATGTCGCGGCCGAAATCGACGCGATTTTTGGCGAGCTGCGCATCAGACAAGATTTCCGGGCCGCAGACCAGTTCGCCATGGACGCGGCTCCTTTTACCGCGCTCGCCGGCGCCGTGCTGCACGGTCTTGACCTGCATGTCGGACCAGTTTTCCCAGAACGCGCACAAAATGCCGCCATGGTGCGTCATGTCGCGATACCAATCGGCGGCGCCTTCCCAGATGCACATGGCGGCAAGATGCGGCGGCTGCAGGCTCGCGACCTGCCATTGATTGATGCCGTAATAAGAGATGCCGTTGAGTCCGACCTTGCCGTTCGACCAAGGCTGCATGCCGGCCCATTCGATGCAATTATAAAAGTCGCGGGTCTCGCGCGGCGAAAAATGGTCGATCACGCCGGGCGAGCAGCCGGCGCCGCGGGAATCGACGCGCACGCAGGCGTAGTCGTGCGGTACCCATTTTTCCGGATCGGCCACTTCCCAGCTCTGATAAAGGTTGCTCGATCCGACGGTGACGTCGGGATGGCGTTCGGCCATGCGCGCCCACGCGCTCGGATAGCCGTCCTGGAACGCCAGCCCTTTGGCATACGGCCCGTGGCTTAAGATCACCGGATAGCGGCCGTCGGCGATTGGGCGATACACGTCGGCGCGCAGCACGAGGCCATCGTCCATTTCGATCGGCACGTCCCAGTCGACGCGCATGTCGTCGCGGACTGCGCTGCGCGGCTGATGGGTCTTGGGCGCGCCCGCGCTCTCCGCCATGCGGGCTTCGCCTTCGAGCGATGACATTTATGGTCTCCGGTCACATTGTCATGCCCCGCGACTGCGGGGCATCCAGTATCCACTGGTGTCCAAGTGAAGCAAGGCGCTAAGGCGATTACTGGATCATCCGCTTGCGCGGATGATGACAATGAAACGAACTCAGCGCCGCTTGCGTTTGTCAGCCCGCTTGACGCCCGCCATCTTCTCCAGCACCGCGCACACCGCGGCGGTGTCCTGATCGTCGTAGCCGCTGCGGCGCGCTTTGGCGTAGATCGCCTTGCTGGCGTCGAACATCGGCGTCGGCACGCCGATTTTACGGGCATAGAAGCCGATCACGTCCATGTCCTTCTGCCACACCGCAATCTTCATGGTCGCTTCGCGGTAATCGTCCTTCACCATCATGGGCGCACGCAGCTCGAACACGCGCGAATTGGCGGCGCCGGCCTTGACCAGTTCGTAAACGAGCTGCGGCGGCAGTCCGGCTTTCATGCCCAGCACCATCGCCTCCGCGCTCGCCACGTTGTTGATGGCGACCAGCAGATTGGCGACGTATTTCATGCGGCTGCCGTTGCCGAAGGCGCCGAGATCGTAGACGCCGCGGGAAAACGCCGCGAACAGCGGCCGCAGCCGCTTGATCTCGGGCGCGCCGCCGGACGCATACACGACGATGTCTTTGGTCTTGGCCTGGGCGCCGGTGCCGCTGACCGGGCAATCGAGCAGCACGTGGCCGGCCTTGCGCAACACCGCCTCGGCCCTGGCCTTGTCTTCGATGGCGAAGGTGGAGGCTTCGACGATGATGCGGCGCGGCACGCCGGCTTTGGCGATGGCGGCGGCGGTCGACGCCAGCGCGGCGGGGTTGGGCAGGCTCGTGATAACGACGGCGCTGTTGCGGGCCACGGCGCCGGCATCCGCCGCGATCTGGACACCGGCCCGCGCCAGCGCACGTTGGCGTGGCAGAGCAACATCGTACCCGACGACGCGCCAGCCGGCGGCAACGAGGTTTTGCGCGAACGCCCCGCCCATGATGCCGAGCCCGACGACGCCGACCGTATCTTTGTTTGCCGAAGCCATGCTCTCTTCCCTTCGCGTTGCGCCGCCGGCGCGGCGTGGCTATCGCATCCGCGCGCTGGCCGCGCAAGGCGCTTTCTCACCGCGTCGTCATCGCTTATCGTCCCGGTGCAACGAGAGTGACGGAGAGCTTCATGCGCATCGGCGTTGCCGGGATCGGCAAAATGGGCGCGGCCATTGCGGCGCGGTTGATCGAACTGGGCCACGAGGTCGCGGTGTGGAATCGCACGCCCGAAAAGGCCAAGGCCGTTGCCGGTGCCAAGGCGGTCGCCACGCCGGCCGAGCTCGCGCAGCACTGCGAAGCGATCATCACCATCCTGACCGACGCCGCCGCGCTCGATGCGGTCTACAAGGGCCAATCGGGCCTGCTCAGCGGCGAGGTCGCCGGCAAGCTGTTCATCGAGATGAGCACGGTGCTGCCGGC
>JASHSE010000622.1 GCA_030036975.1 Xanthobacteraceae bacterium
GCTCGAGCGCGGCGGCGAGCCGCGCGGCGTCGGCGGAGGCGCCGTCGACCACCGCAACCTTCGGCGTGTCCGCCGGGCGCGCCGCCACCGGCCGGCGCGCGGTCTTGGCCGCCGGCTTTGCCGCAGATTTGACGATGGCCTTTGCCGCGCGCCTAGGCGACGACATAAAGGTCCTCTCCCTTTTGCACGGTCTTGTATTTCTTCAGCTTGCGCTTGCGGTCGGACACGCACTCGCCGGTCTTCATGTCGTATTCCATGCCGTGCCACGGGCAGACGAAGTGCATTTCGTCGTCCGAGAAGAACAGGCCCATCGAGGTCTTGTCGGGCCGCAGCCGCTCCTCGACCTTGGCGATGGTCAGCCCTTCGCAGGCCGGGCCGCCCTGGTGCAGGCAGAAATTGCTGTAGGCGTAGAACTGGCCGTCGTGCCTGAACACGCCGATTTCGTTGTCGCCGACGAAGACGATGCGGCGGTCGCCGTCGTTGAACTCCGCGAGCTTTGCCACGAATTTTTCGGCCATCTGCGTCTCTCTGACTCTCGTTTCCCCGGCTTTGTTCCTTTTTGCCGCGGCCAGCCATGTATTTAGCACAAAGCGCAGCACCTCGCGACTGTCCTTCCGTACATTAATTCACTTAATCCCATTCTCAAAGACGACAAGCAGAATCCCTTAAGGAACCCGGCGCGGTCGGCATAGCTGGGTAGCCAGCCATGCCGCTGTCCCCGCAACGCGGCGCCGCCCGCCGCTACGCCATCCGGTTCTCGATCTCGCCGATTTTCTCAATCCAGAGTTTCACCACGTCGCCGGCCTTGAGGAACGTGCCGCTCTCGGCCCCGGTGCCCGACGGCGTGCCGGTGAGGATCAGGTCGCCGGGATGCAAGGTCATGTTGATCGACAATTGCTCGATCTGCTCGGCGAGCGTGAACAGCATGTTGCCGGTGTTGGAATCCTGCTTCAGTTCGCCGTTGACCCACAGCTTGAGGCCGAGGTTTTGCGGCTCGGCGATGTCGCCTGCCGGCACGATCCAGGGGCCGATCGGGCACGAACCGTCGAACGTCTTGTGCTTGGTCCAGTCCATCTTGAACGGCGAGGTCGGCGGCACCGGCGGCCGCCGGCCGCGGTCGCGCGCCGACAGGTCGTTGGCAATCGTATAGCCGGCGACGTGGGCTAGCGCCCTCTCTTTAGAAACATCCTTGGCCGGCCGCCCGATGATTGCGGCAAGTTCAATCTCCCAGTCCATCGCCTCGGAGTAGCCGGAGATTTTCACCGTCGCGCCCGGGTCGGTGATGGTGCGCGTCGCCTTGATGAAATGCCACGGCTTGAGCCCCTGCTCGTGCGGATCGGCCGGCGGCGGGTTACCCTCGCGCACCGCCATCGCCGCAGCGTGATCGGCGTAATTCGCCCCGGCGCAGTAGATCGCCGACGGAAAGCGCAGCGGTGCGAGCAGTTTGGTCCTGGCGAGTTTCTGGCGCTTGGCCCGGCTCTTCGCCGCGCCGGCCGCCGCCTTGCGCAACAGCGCGTCGGCCGCCTTCCAGTCGGCCAAAATGCCCATGACGGTGGCATAGCCGGCCTTGCCCGTCAGCTTCGCGGCATCGAATACTTCGTCGCCGATGACAAGGCCGGCGCGCGGCCCATCGCTCGATTTGTACGTGGCGAGCTTGTAGCCCGCTGCCCTGGCAGCCATGTCCGTCTCACTCCCCTGGCCCGAAAGAATTGTGCGGCGACCAAAGCCGCAATCCCGGCGGATTGGCAAGCCCGCCTTGCGCGGCGCGCGGTTTCGCGGACTTGAGTTGGCGCCGGCGCGGTGATTGATTGCCGTCAAAGCCTCCAAGCAACGCCGTGGAGAAAACGCATGATAAAGCCCCGACGCATCGGGCACGCCACATTCGAAACGCCCGACCTGGAGAAGATGATCGATTACTACACGCAGGTCATGGGCCTGGTGCTCGCCGAGCGCGAAAAGGACCGCGCCTTCCTGGCGAGCCAGGTCGGCCTCCTCACCATCGCGCTCAACAAGGGCGAGCGCGAACGCTGCACCACGCTGTCGTTCGAAGTGGCGCCGAATTCCGATTTCGGCGAACTCGCCCGCGAACTGGAAAAGGACGGCATCAAGAGCGAGCTGCGCAACGACTCGACACCCGGCATCGGCCCGGTGCTGACGTTTGCGGACAACAAGGGCACCACGATCGCGCTGTTCAAGCAATGGAGCTATCTGGGCAAGCATTTGCCGCATGTCGGCGTCGGCCCGCTGAAACTCGGCCATGTCGCCTTCGTGGTCGAGAGCCCGCAGCAGACCTGCGAGTTCTATCAGAAAGTGATGGGCTTCCGCGTCTCCGACTGGATCGACGACTTCTTCGTCTTCATGCGCTGCAACACCGACCACCACACCGTCAATTTCATCCGCGGCAAGTCCGCCAAGCTGCACCACATCGCCTTCGAGCTGAAGGATTTCATCCATCTGCAGAATTCGTGCGACCTGTTCGGGCAGCGGCGGATTCCGATCATCTGGGGACCGCTGCGCCACGGACCGGGTCACAACGTCGCCACCTATCACCGCAATCCGGACGATCAGGTCGTGGAATTCTTCTGCGAGCTCGATCAAATGGTCGACGAGGAGCTCGGCTATTTCGAGCCGCGGCCTTGGCACCACGACACGCCGCAGCGGCCGAAGACGTGGCAGGGCGGCAAGACCAACGTCTGGGGCCCGCCGCCGCTGCCGGATTTTCATCGCGGCCGGGAGTGAATCAGAATGAAAGACCGTACCAATTATCTGGTCCGCCATAAATCATTCGCGCCATGATCAAAACATCGCGTCCGAGCAATCCATCAATGCCTTGGGCCTTAAAATTTCCTTCGATCACCGGCAGAGTCGGTATCGTGTAACACGGCACCTGAGTGTCGTGGCCATAGATCGTAATTCCGACATCGTACTCATCTGCTTCGTGTGGTTGGCCCTGAGTTGATGGCGTGTGAATTGGAGTTTTGCCTTTTGGCGTAAGGCCAAGTTGCTTGAGCACCGTAGCGTCAATTGCGGTGAGGCTAGCGCCGGTATCAACCACCAATCTCGCCACGGCGGGAGTAGGAAAGGGCTGACCAGCGGCAGTTAAAGCGGCAGCCCTGGGAGCACTCACCACGACGACGACGTTGATGAGCGGTCCCCACGGGGTAATCTGGCCGCTTAGGTGTGGCACGCAGCCTCAATGTCGCGCGTGAAGTACGCGACGTATTCAGCACTTGAGATGCGTCTCACCAAGAAGGGTTCCAACTTGGCAAGCTTATATCCGGCATCAAGGGCGTCACTATAAGTTTCAAACACGCCCTTAAGTTCGCCGTTATAGACTAGGGCGAACTTCCCTTCGCTGGCTTTTAAAGTCGGAAGAAGCTCTCGGAACTTCGCGAGATCGCGATCTAACTCTGCCATGATACGCTGCCCTTTGCCCCGCCCAGCGAATCAATCGACCCGGAATGCCGATCGTTCCTACAACCAGAATGGAGTCGCTGCAAGACTCTCTTTACGGGAGGTTGAATCATAGCGCACGCCGCACGAGAGCGCAATGCGCCGGACTCGTAACACGAGTCTTTGGGTAATTGCGGGTTCAAATAGGTACGGAGGATGCGACATACTGGGCTGCTTCGCTCAGCTCGCAATGATGTGAGACTGTCCTGACCTAAAATCATCACCCCCACCGCCGCCTTCTTCGCACGCGTTTGCGGCGCTGGCTTGCGCGTATCCATCCGGCCGGCGGCAGCGGACAGCGCCAGTCCGCATCGGATTCGTTGGCCATGAACAGGCGCGCCTCGCGCTCCGGTGCGGCACAATTGCGCGGTATCGCCGCTGTGAACTGCTTTCGCGCGGCGAACAGGATGCGTCGCGACAGCTCCTTCACCGAGCGTTTCAGGCAGGCGTTGGCATCGCCCATGCAGGCCCGCGCGCCGGCACGGCTTGCACCGGCAGCCGCGCCAGAATTTGAACAGCGTGCAATAGTGACGCTGCACCCGCGCTTTCTCGGCCTCGAAGCGGGCGCGAAATTCCTCGCGGGTCAGATGGTCTTCGTAGCTGCGGGGAAAGTTTGTTTGTTTGGCCATGGTAGAAGCCTTGAAGATCACAAGGCGAGTATCGGCATTCTCGCGGCGCGTTTGTTGCGTCCGAGCTTTGTTTGATGCGCGCCGCCGTAGCCCGGATGAGCGAAGCGATATCCGGGAGCGGCGGTGCAAGCTTCACGATCGAGCCCGGATGTCGCTTCGCTCATCCGGGCTACGAAGAAGAAGAAAGAAAGAAAAAAGGAGACGGAACGCTGAGAGACGCGTAGTCACGATCCGCGCCACCGCGGACGAACGTTACCGTTCGCCGCGGCTGCGGGCGCGGCGCCGCCCCCTCCCTACCCTCCCCCGCAAGCGGGGGAGGGTAGGGAGGGGGCGGCTCGCCTCTCGGCGTTCCATCGCGGCTCTCGCCGGCCGGTTGTCACCGTGCCGGCTCAGCTCCAGGCCAGGCTTCCGGGGACGCGGACGCTCGGTATTCGCCGGGCGGGCGTTACCCGCCCCTTCCTGTCCCAGTCCAGAGGCAGCACCCCTCACTGCGGCCGTAGTACCGCAGCGCGTGATGCCCGGAGCCGCCCGGGCGCGGCGGGCAAGGCCGCGCGCAGGCACCGCACTCGCCCCTACCGCGCGGCTTGCCGTCCGCGCGGCGTCCTTGTTGAGCGAGTATTTGCGCATCGCATAAATCAGAACAAGGGACGATTGTCAAGTGTTGTCGCGTCGCGGCAATAACAGGCTTGATTTTGCGTCGTTTTGTCCGAACGACTGCTTGGCGCGCCGTATCAGAGATGCGGACTTTTGCGCATGAGGACGTGATGATTCGTCGTCATGGTGACGGGGATAAATCGTGACGACGGAGTAAGGGTTACTCGCTCTTGCCGCCGAGCTGCTTGAGCTTGGCGAACACGGCGTCGACGTCGAGTTCGTCGCCGGGCTTCTTGTCGGCCGGCGTCGCCTCTTCCTTGGCCGCGGTGGTGACCGCGGCGGGCAACAGGGTCGCGCCCTGCTCCTCGACCGGCGCCGGCTTCTCCTTGGCGGCGCGCTGCACTTCGAGGTCGAGATCGATTTGCGAGCACAGGCCGAGCGTCACCGGATCGAGTGGCGTCAGATTGGCCGAGTTCCAATGGGTGCGGTCGCGGATCGCCTGGATGGTCGATTTGGTGGTGCCGACCAGCCGTATAATCTGGCTGTCCTTGAGTTCCGCGTGGTTGCGCACGAGCCAGAGGATGGCGTTCGGCCGGTCCTGGCGGCGCGACACCGGCGTGTAACGCGGCCCCTTCTTCGGCTTGATCTCGGGCATGCGGACTTTCGGCTCGGAAATGTGCAGGCGGTGGCTCGGATCGGCCTCGGCGGCGGCGATCTCCTCGCGGGTCAGCTGGCCGGTCAGCACCGGGTCGAGGCCTTTGATGCCCTGCGCCGAGTCGCCGTCGGCGATCGCTTTGACTTCGAGCGGGTGCAGGTTGCACAGCTCGGCGATCTGGTCGAACGACAGCGAGGTGTTGTCCACCAGCCAAACGGCTGTGGCCTTCGGCATCAAGGGCGCGGTCGCCATGGGTAAATCTCCTCTGCGCGGCGCCCGCCCATGCGGACGACGCCATTCATCCGACGATGACTGGAAAGACGACCAGAATATAGGCGGCGGCGGCGGCCGGTGCAACCAATTATATGCTTCAAACGCGTTCAAATGATTGCTGAACTCGTCATTCCGGGGCACCGCGCAGCGGCGAACCCGGAATCCATAACCAGGGGCGCCGGGATTATGGATTGCGGGCTCCTCGCGGAGCTTGTCATCGGGCCGGCCCGGGGGTCCCCGTCGCGCAAGCGCGATGGGGTGCCCCCTCTTCGGGCCGGACCCGTTGGCTCGCAATGACGATGGAGCATCGTCGGGAAACGCTCTAATCTTACTGCGTCAGAAAGCGCGGCGCGCGTTATAGTGCCCTCTCCCCTTGCGGGAGAGGGCGACTCGGCGGTTCAACAACAAAAGTGGGTGAGGGTCGCGGCCGCAACCCCTCACCGAGCCGAGTTTGTTGCACGGCTTGCGTCGCCCTCTCCCGCAAGGGGAGAGGGCACGTCCATCAGCGCCGCGTTTCCGGCAGCATCTCGACGGGCACTCCGAACTTTTGACGCAGTAAGACTGAGTAGGGAATCGCCATGCCCGGACCGCTCGAAGGAAAAGTCGCCATTGTCACCGGCGCCGGCCGCGGCCTCGGCCGGGTGATGACGCTCGGCCTGCTCCAAGCCGGCGCGTGCGTCGCCGCCGTCGAGCTCGACGCCGAGGCGCTTGACGACACCGGCCGCGCCGCCGAAGACGGCGGCGCCGGCGGCCGCATCCTCGACATCGTCGCCGACGTGACGCGCGACGAGGCCGCGCCGAAAATCGTGCGTGCCGCCGTCGACCGGTTCGGCCGCCTCGATAATCTCATCAACAATGCCGGCATCAACATGAGCCTGTTCCGGCAGCCCGACGTCAAGAACGTCGGCAAGTTCTGGGAGGTGACGCCGCAGGAATTCCGCCGCATCATCGAGGTCAACGTGATCGCCGCATTTCTGATGACGCGCGCGGCGCTGCCGCCGCTGCTCAAGCAGGGTTGGGGCCGCATCATCAACGTCACCACCAGCCTCGACACCATGTATCGCGCCGGCATGCAGCCCTACGGCGGCTCCAAGGCGGCGAACGAAGCGCACCTGCTCGGGCTCGCACAGGAACTCGAAGGCTCAGGCGTCACCGCCAACGTGCTGGTGCCGGGCGGCGCCGCCGACACCCGCATGGTTTCGATCGGCCAGGAGCCCGACCGCGGCAAATTGATCGCGCCCGCGGTGATGGTGGCGCCGCTCGTCTGGCTGTGCTCGAAGCAGTCCGACGGCATCAACGGCCAACGCTTCATCGCCATGCGCTGGGACAAAAATCTGCCGCCGGCGGAAGCCGCCAAAAATGCCGGCGCCCCGGCCGCCTGGCAGCAGCTCGGCCGCCAGGCGATCATGCCCGACGGCATGCGCTAAGTCCGACGATTTTAGTCTTATTGCGTCAAAAGTTCGGATTGCCCATCAAGATGCTGCCGGAAACACGGCGCTGATGGACCTGCCCTTGCGGGAGAGGGCGACTCGGCAGTTCAACAACAAAAGTGGGTGAGGGGCCTCGGCCGCAACCCCTCACCGAGCTGAGTTTGTTGCGCGTCTTGCGTCGCCCTCTCCCGCAAGGGGAGAGGGCGCTATAACACGCGCCGCGCTTTCTGACGCAGTAAGATTAGGCCGACCCACTCGCTCGTCATTGCGAGCGACCCGCCTACGCTCGCTGCGCGAGCTACGGCGCGGCTTTAGTCACGCCGAAGCGCGCGGCGCGAAGGCGGAAGCGAAGCAATCCAGTGCTCGCAATGACGGTGGACTGAAATCAAGTTAACTTCGTCATGCGCTAAAGTTTACCTTGCAGCAGGCTCAGCGGCCAAGGCTTTGCCGGCGCGGCCGCTTGCGTCGGTGCCGGGGTCGGTGCGCCGGGCATGACCAGCGGCGCGGCCCTGGTGGTGAAACTGCGCGGCGGCTTCTGGATGCGCTTGGTCAGCACTGGCGCGCAACCGTTGATGCCGCAAATGCTTGTGACGAGCTGGACCGCAGCGCCATGCGCGCCGGCCGAAGCCGGCGGTGCGGCGAACGGCATTGCCGCTGCGCGGCCACCACACATCGCGGCGCCGATGACGACGACAATCATTGCGGCGGCTGTCGGGCAGCGGCGCATGGCGTGTCCCCTTGAGATCCTGACGGCCTAAAAGCTTATGGTGAACGATGCGTTAACGCGCCTTGGCGTGACGCCACGCTCACTGCGGCACGCGCCCCTTCACCGCATTGGCAAACGCCTCATAGGCCATGCGTCCGCTTGGTTCCTTCGGCTATTGCGCCGCGTTCGACATGGCACGGCCGGTCGAAGCGAGCCATTCGCGTCGATGTGGACGCTTGGCCCAATGGCCGGTCTTGGGGCAACAACCGACATGCCTGCGGCATGCCCCATGACATACGGTGGGCCTGGATTTGACGCACTGGGCGTTACGCCCGGGCGTAGCGGCCGCGGTTGAAGAAGCGGTCTTTCTGGTCGTCGTTCGCGGTCTCGCGGTTCGATTTGATGACGGCGACCTTGGCGAGCGCGGCCTTGACCGCGGGCCGTTCGTCGATCGCCTTGAACCAGCGCGCCAGGGCGGGATTGTCCTCCCACTTGACGCCCTGGACGTCGTGATTGCGCGTCCACGGGAAGGCGGCGATGTCGGCGATCGAGTATTCGTCGCCGCCGAGATACGGCGATTTGGCGAGCCGTTGCTCCATCACCTCGTAGAGCCGCTTCACCTCGGTCTGATAGCGCGCCATCGAATAGGAATTGTCCTTATCCTTCGGCGCGAACATCTTGAAATGGGTGAACTGGCCGAACATCGGCCCGATGCTGCTGGTCTGGAAGAACAGCCATTGCA
>JASHSE010000623.1 GCA_030036975.1 Xanthobacteraceae bacterium
ATCGAGATCGACAGCGCGGCGCCGTTGCCGGTGCGCTGCCGATCGATCAGCGCTTCCAAGATAGCCTCATAGGCATTCATGCCCGAAGCGATGTCGCACACCGACACGCCGACGCGCGCCGGCTCGACGGTGCCGGTGATCGAGGCCAGCCCTGATTCCGCCTGGATCAGCATGTCGTAAGATTTACGCGTGGCGTACGGGCCGGTCTCGCCGAAGCCGGAAATCGAGCAACAAATCAGCCGCGGATATTTCCGCCGCAGGTCTTTCACCGCGAACCCCAGCTTGGCGGCCGAACCGGGTTTGAGGTTTTGTACGAACACGTCGGCGCGCGCGATCATGGTGTGCAGTAGCGTCTGATCAGCCGTCTTGGTCAGATCGAGCACGACCGATTCCTTGCCGCGATTGAGCCAGACGAAATAGCTGCACTCGCCATGCACCAGATCGTCGTAGCCGCGCGCAAAGTCGCCCTCCGGGCGCTCGACCTTGATGACACGCGCGCCGGCATCGGCGAGCCGGCAGGTGCACATCGGCGCCGCCACCGCCTGTTCGAGCGAGACGATGAGAAGACCGGAGAGGGGCAATGGCATCGAAGCTTTCTTATCCGTCATGCCCGGGCTTGACCCGGGCATCCATGCAGCGACGCCGTGGTTATGGATTGCCGGGTCAAGCCCGGCAATGACGATTTTCTGTTTGCGTTAGTTCCTCAATACGACCGCGGCAGCCCCAGCACGTGCTCGGCAATATAGGACAGCACCAGATTGGTCGAGATCGGCGCCACCGTGTAGAGCCGGGTCTCGCGGAATTTGCGCTCGATGTCGAACTCTTCGGCAAAGCCGAAGCCGCCGTGAGTCTGCACGCACATGTCGGCGGCGGCCCAGGACGCTTCGGCGGCAAGATGCTTGGCCATGTTGGCCTCGGCGCCGCATTCCTGGCCGGCTTCGTAGAGCGCGGCGGCTTCGCGCACCATCAGCTCGGCGGCGCGCATAGCGATGTAACAGCGGGCGATGGGAAACTGCACGCCCTGGTTCTGGCCGATCGGCCGGCCGAACACCACGCGCTCGCCCGCATAGGAGGCGGCCTTGGCGATGAACCATTTGGCGTCGCCAATACATTCGGCGGCAATCAGGATGCGCTCGGCGTTCATGCCGGAGAGGATGTAGCGAAAGCCTTCACCTTCGTTGCCGATCATGTTCGCGGCCGGCACGCGCATGTTCTCGAAAAAGACTTCCGTGGTGGCGTGATTCATCATGGTGCGGATCGGCCGGATGGTCAGGCCGTGGCCTTTGGCCTCGCGCATATCAACGATGAAAACTGAAAGGCCCGCGGTGCGCGATGCCCCCACCCGACCCTCCCCCGCAGGCGAGGGAGGGTCGGGTGGGGGTCGCGGCGTGGTTCGGGCGAGCAGCAACATCAGGTCGGAATGCTCGGCGCGCGACGTCCAGATTTTCTGGCCGTTGACGACGTAATAATCGCCGTCGCGCACGGCGTTGGTGCGCAGGGCGAGCGTGTCGGTGCCGGAGGTCGGCTCGGTGACGCCGAACGCCTGCAGGCGCAGTTTTCCGCGGGCGATGTCGGGCAAATAACGCGCCTTCTGCTCGGCGCTGCCGTGCCGGAGCAGCGTGCCCATCGTGTACATCTGGGCGTGGCCGGCGGCGCCGTTGCAGCCGGACGCCTGAATCTCCTCCATGATGGCGACGGCCGCGCTCATGGTGAGCCCGCTGCCGCCGTATTGTTCCGGGATCAGCGCCGCCAGAAAGCCGGCCTTGGTCAACGCGGCGACGAACTGTTCCGGATAGGCGCGCTCGCGATCGAGCGCCCGCCAGTACTCGCCGGGAAAATCGGCGCAGAGCGCGCGCACCGCCTCGCGGATTTGCGCCAGCTCCGCGCTCTCGCTCACGACGTCACCTCGGCGCGGCCGTTATTGACGGCGATCACGTCGCGCTCGACCACGCGGGTGCGGAAGCTCACCACGGCGCCGTCGCGCCACATCTCGGTGCGCAGCGTCTCGCCCGGAAATACCGGGGCCGAGAAGCGGCAGGCGAACGCCGCGAGCTTTTGCGGATCATAGCCGCACATGGTTTTGAGCACCGCGTGGCCGGCAAAGCCGAAATTGCCGAGCCCGTGCATGATCGGTTGCGTAAAACCGGCGGCGCGCGCCACCGCCGGTTCGGCATGCAGCGGATTGCGGTCGCCGGAGAGCCGATAGATCAACGCCGTCTCAGGCCGCGTTTTCAGATCGCACACGGCGTCGGGCGCGCGGCCCGGGATCGGATGCGGCTCCGGCGCCTGCCGCGGCGGGCCGCCGAAACCGCCGTCGGCGCGGCAGAACGTGGTCTGCGTTACCGTGGCGATCAGTTCGCCGGTCGCCTTATCGGTCACCTTGCGCTCGGTGAAGATCAGCGCGCCCTTGCCGGCGCCCTTGTCAACCACTTCGAGAATGCGCTGCCGTCCGATCACGGTGTTCTGCGGTTTGAGCGGCCGGTGTAGCCGCACGCCCTGCTCGCCGTTGACGATCCGCACCCAGTCGATGCCGGTGTCGAAATCGCGCATCCAGAATCCCGGATGACCGAGCACCGCGCCCATCGTCGGCAGTACTTTCAGGTTCTTTTCATAAACGAACGCGAGCTGGTCCTCGTCCATCGGATCCTGCCCGAGCCCGACGCCGAGGGCGTAGAGGATGCAATCCTTCGGCCCATAAGTCTGCTCGCCCTGCGGAATCTCGAGCGCCATCAGCTTGTCGTAGACGATGGTCATTTGCGTTTCCTCGTCATTCCGGCCGAGCGAAGCGAGAGCCGGAATCCATAATCACCGTCCTGGCAAGATACGCACCGACTGGCGTTATGGGCATGCCCCTTCCTTATCCTGCCCCGCTTCGCGGCGAAGGAGGAAATCATCCCCACACGTCGCGCGCCACCTCGCCGATCATGCGCAGCTTGGCCCATTGTTGATCCTCGGCGAGGATATTGCCTTCCTCGGTCGAGGCGAAGCCGCATTGCGGCGACAGGCAGAGCTGGTCGAGATCGGTGAATTTCGCCGCTTCCTCGATGCGGTGCTTGATGGCGTCTTTGCCTTCCAGCGCGCCGGTTTTGGTTGTGACCAGGCCGAGCACCGCCATGCGGCCTTTCGGCAGCCGCCGCAGCGGTTCAAAGCCGCCGGCGCGCTCGGTGTCGTATTCCATGAAGTAGCCGTGCACCATGATTTTGTTGAACAACACCTCCTGCTCGGCTTCGTATCCACCGGTCCCCATGAAGGTCGATTTGTAGTTGCCGCGGCATAGATGCATGGTGATCGTCATGTCGGGCGGAATGTCGGAAATGGCGACGTTGATCAGCTCGCCGTAGAGCGGGCCGAGCGCGTCCGGATCGTCGCCGCGGTCCTTCATCTGCGCCCGGTATTTTGGGTCGCACAGCATGGCGATGAACACCTCGTCGAGCTGCAGGTAGCGGCAGCCGGCATCGGCGAAGGCGCGCACCGCCTTTTTGTAGGCCTGGCCGAGATCGCCGAAAAACTTGTCCAGCGTCGGATAAATGGTCTTATCGATCGGCGTGCCGATCGGCCGGCCGTAGATCGCCGACGGCGCCGGAATGGTCATCTTCGGCGTGTGCGCGGTGTGCGCTTTGACGAACTTGAAATGTTCGAGCATCGGATGGCCGGAGAAGCCGAGTTTGCCGGTGACCTTGACGCCTTCGTTGCGCGTCTGCACCCCCGCGAAGGCGATGCCGCCGTCCATGACGTGGCGCTCGACGCCGTCGAGGCCCCAGAGGAAGTCGAGATGCCACCACGAGCGGCGGAATTCGCCGTCGGTGATCGATTGCAGGCCGGCTTCCTCCTGCTTTTTGATGACGTCGGCGATGGCGCGGTCTTCCACCGCCTTCAGTTCGGCCGCCTCGATCTCGCCCTTGGCGCGGCGCTCGCGTGCCGCTTTGAGCGCCGCGGGGCGCAACAGGCTGCCGACGTGATCGGCGCGGAACGGCGGCTTGGTTCGCTGCATTTTTGTCCCTCCTTTTTTCCTCCCCCTGAAAGGGGGAGGTGGCGAGCGAAGCGAGCCGGTGGGGGTCATCGCTTGACGCTTGTTCCGGCGTTGAGGCCGTGGACCCCCACCCTGACCCTCCCCCTTTCAGGGGGAGGGCATTTCGCTTATCCCCACACCTCGTTGGCGATCTCCACGATCATGCGCAGCTTCGCCCATTGCTCGTCCTCGGCCAGCACGTTGCCTTCCTCGGTCGAGGCGAAACCGCACTGGCCCGACAACGCGAGCTGGTCGAGCGGCGCGTATTTCGCCGCCTCGTCGATGCGGCGTTTGATCTGGTCCTTGC
>JASHSE010000624.1 GCA_030036975.1 Xanthobacteraceae bacterium
GCGACAAGGTGATCGCAGCCTACGAGGACATTTTGAAGATGCCGATCTGAAATACAATTTTCATCCTCACCCTGAGGTGCTCGGCGCGCAGCGCCGAGCCTCGAAGGGTGGCGCCGCGGCGCATCGGCCTACATCCTTCGAGGCCCGCGCTGCGCGCGGGCACCTCAGGATGAGGTAAGGGGAGGTGAGGTGAGGAGATGATGACCGGACCGGAAGTGCTGGATGTGGCGCGCGACGCCATCGAGACGCTTTTGATCGTGGCGGCGCCGCTGATGCTGGTCGGCCTCGTCGTCGGCGTCGCCGTCTCGCTCCTGCAGGCGCTGACCCAGATCCAGGAGACGACGCTGGTCTTCATTCCGAAAATTCTGGCGATCTTCGTCGCGCTGTTGATCGCGCTGCCGTTCATGGCCGACGTGCTGCACAGCAACTTTTTGCGCATCACCGCGCACATCACCAGCGGCTGAGCGGGTTGTTTCCGTCGTGCGGATCGACATCTCCTTCCTGCCCGCCCTTGCCGCCGCCTTCATGCTGGTGTTCGCCCGCATCGGCACCATGCTGATGCTGCTGCCGGGACTGGGCGAGCAGAATCTCTCGGCGCGCATCCGGCTCACCATGGCGCTCATTCTCGCCGCCGTCGTGTTGCCGCTGCATCGCGCCGCCTACCATATCGATCCGGCCGCGCTCGGGCCCGCCGTGGTCATGCTGGTCGAGGAGATTTTGGTCGGCGCCGTGCTAGGGCTCACCGCGCGGCTGACCATCTCGGCGCTCGACGTGGCCGGCTCGGTGATCGCTCAGCAGCTCGGCCTCGGCTTCGTCACGGCGGTCGACCCGACCCAGGGCGGCGAGCAGGAGGCGATCGTCGGCAACTTTTTGACCATGCTCGGCCTGACACTGATCTTCGCCACCAACATGCATTATCTGGTCATCGCCGCGCTCAACGACAGCTACAACGTCTTCGCGCCGGGCGAAGTGCCGGGCACCGGCGACGTTGCGGCGCTCGTTACCAAAACTGTCGCCGGCGCGTTCCGGGTCGGCATCCAGCTCTCGGCGCCGTTTCTCGCCTTCGGCCTTTTGTTCAACATCGGCCTCGGCGTGTTGTCGCGGCTGATGCCGCAAATGCAGGTATTTTTCGTCGCGCTGCCGCTGTCGATCCTGATCGGATTGTTGTTCCTGCTGCTCGGCCTCGGCGCGATGATGGGCTTGTTTCTCGGCTATGTGGGTGGCGTGCTGCACGCGCTCGCGCCGCACGCCTGACGAGCGCCGGTAGAGCGCCAATAGGGCAGTATGGCCGACGAACGCGACGATACCGAACATAGCGAAGACCCGACGCCCAAGCGTCTCGAAGAGGCGATCAAGCGCGGCGACGTCGTCAAGAGCGCCGAGGTCAATACCTGGTTCATGATCGCCGGCGGCGCGCTGGCGCTGATGGTGTTCGCCGGCCCGGCGGCCGCCAGCCTGCAGGCAAGCCTGCGCGGGCTGCTTGCCCATGCCTGGCAGATTCCGACCGACGGATCGGCGCTGCTTGTTCTCATGCACACGCTCGGGCGCGATGTGCTCGCTGCGCTCGCCGTGCCACTCGTGCTGCTGGCGGTCGCGGCGCTCGCCGGCAGCGCCATTCAGCACCGCATCGTCATGTCGGTCGAGCCGATCCGGCCGCAGCTGTCGCGGATTTCGCCGGCGAGCGGGGTCACGCGGCTGTTCTCCAAGCAGGCGCTGGCCAATTTCGCCAAGGGGCTGGCCAAGCTCATCGTCATCGGCGGGGCGATCGGCGCTTTGTTGTGGCCGCAGCGCCAGCGTCTCGCCGGGCTGGTGGGCATCGACCCGGCGATGCTGTTGCCGTTCACCCGGGCGCTGGCCCTGCAGATGCTCGGCACCGTGGTGGCGATCCTCGCCGTCGTCGCGGCGGCCGATTACCTGTTTCAGTACCGGCAATGGTACGAGCGGCAAAAAATGTCGGTGCGCGAACTCAAGGAGGAGTTCCGCCAGAGCGAGGGCGATCCTGCCGTCAAGGGCAAGCTGCGGCAGCTGCGCCATGCGCGCATGCGCAAGCGCATTGCCGCCGCGGTGCCGAAGGCCTCGGTCGTCATCACCAACCCGACCCACTTCGCGGTCGCGCTGAAATACGAGCGCGGCATGAACGCGCCGGTCTGCGTCGCCAAGGGCGCCGATCTGTTGGCGCGGCGCATCCGCGAAATCGCCGAAGCGCACGATATTCCGGTGATCGAAAACCCGCCGCTCGCCCGCGCACTGCACGCCGCCGTCGAGATCGACCAGGAGATCCCGCAGGAGCATTACCGGGCGGTGGCGGAAGTCATCGGCTACGTCATGCGGCTTCGCCGCACCGTCGCCGGGCTGCATTGATGGGAAGAAAAGCGCCGCTCGCTGTTTTTCATCCCTGCAACCCGGGCCGCCGCGGCGGGATGCCCCCGCGCGGTGGAGGAACAACAAGAAGCTCTTGCGCGATTCAGCCGCAGCGGGCAGTGAATGCGCCGCACGAGGGGGAAGGCGAGCGCCATGGCCGGCTTTAGCGCGCAGCCCGAGGATGCGCTGGCAGCGCGGGCGGCAATCGACCGCAGCGCCGCAGCGGGGCGTGGCGGCAGCATCGGCCTTGTGCTTGTGGTCGCCGGCTGCCTGATCGGGGCGGCAGCCGGCATCGTGCTGCTCGGCCGCGATCATCCCGCGCCGTACATCCTTATTTTCCTCGCGGCGCTCGCCACCATCGGCGTGTTCAGCCTGTTCGCGCTGGCGAGCGGCATTCTGCGGCTCGCCTCGCCGCAAGCCGGCAATCCGCTGATCAGGGCGATCGTCGACGGCGCCTTCGACGGCGTAGTGGTGACCGACGGCGACGGCCGCGTCATCTACGCCAATGCCGCCTATCTCGACCTGATCGGCGCGTCGGGACCGCAGGACGCTCGGCCGGTCGAGCGCGTGTTCATCGGCGACGCCGACGCCTCGGAAGCGATCTTCCGCCTGCTCAAGACGGCACGCGAAGGCAAGCGCCTGCAGGAAGAGGTTCGGGTCGGTCCGTCGCAGGGCCGGCCGGCGCGCTGGCTGCGCCTGAAAATCCGGCCGCTCGGCGCCGGGCGGCGCGGCAGCCTCACGGTATGGTCGCTAACCGACGTGACGCGCGATCGCGAGCGCCAGGAAAACGTGTTTCAGGAATTGCAGCACGCCATCGACTACCTCGATCACGCGCCGGCCGGATTCTTCTCCGCCGATGCGTCGGGCGCCATCGTCTATCTCAACGCCACGCTGGCCAATTGGCTGGAGCAGGACTTGGCGTCGGTCGCCGCCGGCGGGCTCAAGCTTGCCGACCTCGTCTCCGGCGACGGCGCCGCCTTGCTGACAACGCTGCGGGCGCCGGCCGGCGAGGTGAAGACCGAGGTGCTCGATCTCGATCTGAAAACCCGTTCCGGACGGCCGCTGCCGGCGCGGCTCCTGCACAAGGTGGTGTTCGGCGCCGACGGCGCGCCTGGCCCTTCGCGCACGCTGGTGCTCAACCGCGCCCGCGACGACGGCAGCGATCCGCAGCGCGCCGCGCAAGTGCGCTTCATGCGCTTCTTTCATCACACCCCGATGGCGATCGCCACCATCGATCGCAACGGCGGCATCGTGCGCACCAATGCGCTGTTCGCGCGGCTGTTCCAGGATCTCATCGCCGGCGGCCGCGAGCGCTCGATCCGCGCCATCGTCGCCGAGCGCGACTGGCCGGCGCTGGAAGCGGCGATCGGCCAGGCGGCCCAGGGCAAGGGTGACATCACGCCGGTCGATGCCCTGTTGGCCGGCGACGGCGAGCGGTTCGGACGCTTCTACGTCACCGCCATCGCCGAGCAGGACCGCGACCAGGAAGCCGCCATCGTCTACACACTCGAAACCACCGAGCAGCGCGCGCTCGAGAGCAGGCTGCAGCAGCAGCAGAAGATGGACTTGGTCAGCCATCTCGCCGGCGGCATAGCGCACGACTTCAACAACATGCTCAATGCCATCATCCTGGCCAACGATTTTCTGCTCAACGCCCACAAGCCGACCGATCCATCGTTCAACGACATCATGGAGATCCGGCAGAGCGCCAATCGCGCGGCGAGCCTAGTGCGGCATCTTGTGGCGTTCTCGCGCAAGCAGACGCTGCGCCCGCAGGTGCTCGATCTGGCCGAGGTGTTGAACGACCTTAGCTTGGTGCTGCGCCGGCTGATCGGCGAAAAGATCGCGCTCAAGGTGGTGCACGGCCGCGACCTGTGGCCGGTCAAGGCCGATCTGCTGCAGTTCGAGCTGGTGATCACCAACCTCGCGGTCAACGCCCGCGACGCCATGCCGGACGGCGGCCAGATCGAGCTGCGCAGCATGAACGTCTCGGCGGCCGACTGTGGGCGCTACCGTGCCAAAGGCATGCCGGCGGCCGATTACGTGCTGGTCGAGATCGCCGATACCGGCAGCGGCATTCCGGAAGCGATCCACGACAAGATTTTCGTGCCGTTCTTCACCACCAAGGAAGTCGGCAAGGGTACCGGGCTCGGCCTGTCTACCGTGTACGGCATCGTCAAACAGACCGGTGGCTTCGTCTATTTCGATACTGCCGAAAGCAAGGGCACGACGTTCCGCATCTTCCTGCCGCGCCACGCGCCGAACGCCCAGGAGATCGTGGCGCCGCCGGCGCCGGCCGAGGCGCCCGTCGTCGCCGGCGTGCTTGACGCCGCCGAACGCGTGCGGCGTGCCGCGACCGCCGACCTCACCGGCG
>JASHSE010000625.1 GCA_030036975.1 Xanthobacteraceae bacterium
GGCGTCGATCAGCGTCGCGCCGCCGGCAATGTAGCCGCCGATGCAGCCGAACGCCTTGGCCAGCGTGGCCTCGATCACGTCGACGCGGCCGGCGACGCCGTCGCGCTCGGTAATGCCGCCCCCGCGCGCGCCGTACATGCCGACCGCGTGCACCTCGTCGACGTAGGTCATGGCGCCGTAGCGCGCGGCGAGATCGCAGATTTCCCTCACCGGGGCGACGTCGCCGTCCATCGAGTAAAGGCTTTCAAAAACGATCAGCTTCGGCCGGTCTGGCTCCGCCGCCGCCAACAATTCCTCCAGATGCGCCGTGTCGTTGTGGCGGAAGATCCGCTTCTCGCACTGCGCCTGGCGCACGCCCTCGATCATCGAATTGTGGTTCCAGGCATCCGACAGGATCAGGCAGTTCGGCATCAGCTTGGCGAGCGTGGAAATGCCGGTCGCGTTCGAAATGTAACCGGAGGTGAACACCAGCGCCGCCTCCTTGCCGTGCAGGTCGGCCAATTCGCGCTCGAGTTCGACCAGCGGGTGATTGTTGCCGGCGATGTTGCGGGTGCCCCCGGCCCCGGTTCCCGTCCGCGTCGCGGTCTCGACCATGGCGCCGATCACCTTGGGGTGCTGGCCCATGCCGAGGTAGTCGTTCGAGCACCAGATCACGACGTTCTTCGGGCCCTCGGGCGTATGCCAGACCGCATGGGGAAAACGGCCGGCGATGCGCTCCAGATCGGCAAACACCCGATAGCGCCGCTCGCCGCGCAGCTGGTCCAGCGCGGTGGCGAAATAGGCACGGTAATTCACGGGGCTGTTCGGACGATAGACCATGGAATGAGGCGTCCCGGCGAGGCGACTGGAACCAGCGGAGACTTAATTCTAGAAGCGTTCCAGGGTGCTTGTCGAGGTCATAGCGACCGACCCCGCCGCGACGCATTGCGCCAGGTTATGATTGATTCGTCATTCCGGGGCCGAGCCAACGGGTCCGGCCCGAAGAGGGGCACCCCATCGCGCTTGCGCGATGGGGATCCCCGGCCGACCCGATGACAAGCTCCGCGAGGAACCCGGAATCCATAACCCCAGCGCAGGGATTATGGATTCCGGACTCGCCCTTTCGCGGCGATCCGGAATGACGATCGAGCCGATCACCCCCGCGCGACCGCGATCTCCAGCGGAAAGTCGTCGACCACTTCGTGACCCACCTCGGTGACGATGAAGGTGTGGCCGAGGAAAATGCCGAACAGGCCGTCGGGCGTGATCGGGTTGGGCTCCGCCATGATCACCATGCCGGGCTTGAGTATTTCCTCGAATTTCTCGGCGGTAACGTGCTCGGCGACGACATGCGGCCCGTCGGTGACGAGGTCGATGCCGTGGCATTGCGTCGGCCGTGACTGATAGCCGTTGTCGCGGAAGAATTTGCTGGCAAGCCGCATGGCCTCCGCGGGCTTTCCCGGCGCGATCTCGGCGACAATGCGGCGGTAGCCGGGCACGGTGACCTCGTTCCAGAATTTTTTCACCATCTCGGTCGGCTCGCCGACGCAGATCGGCGAGCCGATTTGCGCGGTGTAGCCGCGATAGCCGGCCGCGAGCTCCATATTGACGATGTCGCCCTTTTGCAGCACGCGGCTCGACGGCCGCGGGTTGCCGAATACCATCGCCGGGTTCGCCATCGGCGTCGCGCCGATGATGAGAAAATCGATGTCGCCGCCGCCTTCCAGAATCGCCGCGCCGGCAGCGGCGCGCAGTTCGTACTCCTTCACGCCCGGCGCGGCGCGCGCCACCATGGCGTCCATGGCGTTCTTGCACAGCACGCCGGCCCTGCGCACGCAGTCGAGCTCTTCGGCGCTGTGCACCGAGAGAAGCTCGTGCAGAAAACCTTTGGTGAAGACGAGTTCGGCGTCGGGCAGAGTGTCGCGCAGCACATTGTATTGATTGACCGGCATGTAGTCGCCGTGACGCGGATCGATCTCCATCAGCCCGATGCGGCCGCGCTCGGCTTTCAGCTCGCGGATGCGCTCGACCATCACGTCGGCATAGCGGCCGCCGCGGCTGTGGCGCACGTCGTTGACCGCCGGCGCGACCTGCCGCCGCACCGCCTCGGCGTGGGTGCCGCCCATCGAGTAGATCATGGTCGGCTCGCCGTCGAGCGGCACCAGCACGTAGCTCGACAGCGCGTGCCATTCCCAATGGCCGGTGAGCCACAGCATGCCGCCGCCAAAACTCCAGTGGCTCGGCCCGCCCGGCACGATCAGCACGTCGAGCCGGTGCGCGCGCATCTTCGCCCGCAGCGCGGCGTAGCGGCGCTCGTACTCGGCCTTGGAAAACTGCTCCCACACCGCGTCGCGGTAATACGGCGTGTCGCGCATGTTGGCGAACGGCAGCGCCTGGTCGAGCTTGGTCCGCACCGCCTGCCACGGCTGCGGACCGATGCGCGGCGGGCGAATTGGCGTGTTCATGGACGGGCCTCGGCAATTTGTTGGCGTATTTCCATAACCGATTTCGCTGCCGTACGACACGGCAGGAGCGCAACCCATTCATGAGCCTCGAAGGCGATCAGTTTGCATGTCCGCGTAGCACAGACGTATTGCTGCCGGAAACACGGCGCTCATGGACCTGCCCTCTCCCCTTGCGGGAGAGGGCGACGCGGCAGTTCAACAACAAAAGTGGGTGAGGGGCCTCGGCCGCAGCCCCTCACCGAGCCGAGTTTGTTGCGCGGCTTGCGTCGCCCTCTCCCGCAAGGGGAGAGGGCGCTATAACACGCGCCGCGCTTTCTGACGCAGTAAGACTAATACCCCGGCCACAGGCCCGGTGTCGCCAGCTCGAGCAAATGGCCGTCGGGGTCGCGGAAATAGATGCTGTCGCCGCCGCGCGGCCATTTGGTGCGGCCTTCGATGGCGATGCCGGCTGCGGTGAGCTGCGCCTCCCAGGTGGCGAGCGCGTCGGCGGGAA
>JASHSE010000626.1 GCA_030036975.1 Xanthobacteraceae bacterium
TTGTTCGAATACGTGCCCGACAACGCGCTGGTGTTCGTCGACGAAAGCCACGTCACCGTGCCGCAGCTCGGCGGCATGTTTCGCGGCGATTTTCGCCGCAAGGCGACGCTCGCCGAATACGGCTTCCGCCTGCCGTCCTGCATGGACAACAGGCCGCTGCGTTTCGAGGAATGGGACGCGATGCGGCCGCTGACGACGTGCGTGTCGGCGACGCCCGGGCCGTGGGAGCTCAACGAAACCGGCGGCGTGTTCGTCGAGCAGGTCATTCGCCCGACCGGCCTGATCGACCCGGCGGTCGAAGTGCGGCCGGCGCGCACCCAGGTCGACGATCTGGTCGGCGAGGTCCGCGTCGTGGCGCAGCAGGGTTACCGCGCGCTGGTCACGGTGCTGACCAAGCGCATGGCCGAGGATTTGACCGAGTACCTGCACGAGCAGGGCATCCGCGTGCGCTACATGCACTCCGACATCGACACCATCGAGCGCATCGAGATCATCCGCGACCTGCGGCTCGGTGCCTTCGACGTGCTGGTCGGCATCAATCTGCTGCGCGAGGGCCTCGACATTCCGGAATGCGCGCTGGTCGCTATTCTGGACGCCGACAAGGAAGGATTTTTGCGCAGCGAAACCTCGCTGGTGCAGACCATCGGCCGCGCCGCGCGCAACGTCGACGGCCGCGTCCTGCTGTATGCCGACAGCATGACCGGCTCGATGGAGCGCGCCATCGCGGAAACCGAGCGGCGGCGCGAGAAGCAGGAAAAATTCAACGCCGATAACGGCATCACGCCGGCAAGCATCCGCAAGGGCATCGCCGACATCCTGGACAGCGTCTACGAGCGCGACCATGTGCTGGTCGCGACCGGCAGCGGCGCCGGCGGCGGGTTCGAAGAAACCGCCACCATCGGCCACAATTTCGAAGCGGTGATCGCCGACCTGGAAACCCGCATGCGCGCCGCCGCGGCCGATCTCGATTTCGAGGAAGCCGCGCGGCTGCGCGACGAGATCAAGCGCCTGCGCTCCACCGAGCTTGCCGTCATGGACGACCCGACGGCGAAACTCTTACCCTCCCCTGCAGGGGGAGGGTCGGCGCGCGAAGCGCGCCGGGGTGGGGCGGGCGGAACAAGCAAAATCCACAAGCCCGCGCTCGACGAAATGGGCATCGCGCTCCATCACGAGGTCGCGCCGCACCGGCCCGGAGCAAACAGACGCAGCGGCGGCGGCCCGCGCAAGCCGACGCTCGACGAAATGGGACCAGGTGTCGAGGCCGTCCCGGCCAAGCCGCGCGATCCGTCAGGGCCGCGCTCGACGCTCGGCCGCCCCGGCATGCGCGGCGGCTGGAAGCCGCAACGGCGCTGACGATGCGGACACGCAGATAAGCGACCAAGTTTGCGACGTGGGCTTGCTGCCGGCGCGTTCTCACCAATTATGCGTCGCCAACCGCACGATGACGGGCAGCAGGATGACAATGAACAGGGTCGGGAAGATGCACACCATCATCGGCAGCGACAGCTTGGCCGGCAGGCTGTAGGCCTTCTCCTCGGCGCGCGACAGCCGCTTGTGCCGCATGTCGTCGGAATAGACCCGCAAGGCGTCGCCGATCGAGGAGCCGAGCTCGTCGGATTGCTGGATCAGCGTGGCGAAGGAGCGCGCCTCGTCGAGACCGAGCCGCTCGGCCAGGTGGTCGAGCGCCTCGGTCATGGTGCGGCCGGCGCGGATTTCGAGATTGCCCATGTGGATGTTGGCGGAAAGGGAGGGGTAGGAATCGCTCAGCTCGCGCGCCACGCGATCGAGCGCCGCTTCCATCGACAGCCCGGCGTCGGCGCAGACCACCAGCAGGTCCATGAAATCCGGAAAGCCGGCCTGATGCTCGAGCCGCTTCTTGTTGATCATGCGGTCGAGATAAAAACTCGGCGCCAGATAGCCGCCGACCGCGGCGGTCATCACCATGACCCACAACGACGTCTTGCCGCCGTAGCCGAGCATCGGCAGCACCACGAACGCGGCGACAGCCAGCGCCACTGCCGCGATGATGCGGGCGAGGAAGAAAATCGCCGGCCCGCGCGGATCGTAGATGCCGGCGCGCATCAGGCGCTGGCGCAGCACCTTGATGTCCTTGGTGTCGACCGACGAATAATGCTTGTTGGCGTATTCGATCAGCTTTTGCGCCGCCCGCATCCCCGAATGGCGCAGCGCGCGGCGGCCGCCGGGCGCTTCGTCGTCGATGCCGACGCGCACGGCGCGGCGGCGCACCGCCTCGCGGGCGCGCATGACGAGCATCACCGCAAAGGCGAGCGTTGCCGCGGCCAAAAAGACCAGAAGGCTCATCATGGTCGACGTGCTGAGCACCATCTGCGCGCCTGCCGTTCAGATCTTGAAGTTGACCATCTTGAACATGACCAGATTGCCGACGATCATCCAGGCCGCGGCGCCGCCGAGCAGCATCTTGGTGAGCCGCTCATGCCAGACCGCGCCGTAGAAGTCGGGCGCGATGAACTGGATGACCAGGAACATTCCGATCGGCAGCGCCGAGAGAATCATCGCCGAGGCGCGGCCTTCGGCGGCGAGCGCGCGGATCTTGCGCCGCATCTTGAAACGCTGCCGGATCACGCCGGACAGGTTCTGCAGGATTTCGCCGAGATTGCCGCCGGTCGAGCTCTGGATCGCCACCGCGGTGACGAACAGCGGCAGGTCGTCGGAGCCGATGCGGCAGTACAGATTGCGCATCGCCGTTTCGAGATCGGCGCCGTAGGTGACCTCGTCGGAGACGGTGCCGAACTCGCTGCCGATCGGGTCGCCCATTTCGCGGCCCACCATGTTGACGGTGACCGGCACCGGATGACCGGCGCGCAGGCTGCGCACGATGATGTCGAGCGCATCGGGGAACTGGGCGGCGAATTTCTTTTGCCGCCGCGACCGCAGCATGCGCAGCACCAGAAGCGGCAGCGCGGTCGCGCAGAACACGGCGACTACGGCCGCTTCGACGAGGCTGCCGCGAAACAAAGCGGTGGCGCCGAACGCCACGACGCTTTCCAGGCCGATGACGACGAGAAGACGGGTGAACCCGATCGTCAGGCCGGACTGCAGGACGAGCCGATTGAGGGCGACCAGATTGAGCCGATAATTGCCGCCGCTGGTGAGGCCGCGCTCACGGCGCAACTGCACCAGCACGCTTTCGCGATCCGGACTTTCCTTCGACAGCTTCAGGCGGCGATTGATCGTGCTGCGATAAGAGGCCGTGGAAAAGCCCAGCAAATAGACCGCCTCGAACGCCAGCCCCGCCGAGATGGCGATAAACAGCCAGACCAGATAGATCGGATCGAAATCGAGCGACATGACGGTCACAGCGGCTGCGACGGATCGAAATAGGAACCGGGAATCTTGATTCCCATCGCGACGAGATCGTTGAGGAAGCGCGGCCGCACGCCGGTGGCCTGGAAATGGCCCTGCACGGTGCCGTCGGCCGCGGTGCCGGTGCGCACGTACTTGAAGATTTCCTGCATCTGGATGATGTCGGACTCGAGCCCGGTAATTTCGGCGATGCTCATCACCCGCCGCTTGCCGTCGGAGAGCCGCGACAATTGCACGATGACGCGGATCGCCGAGGCGATCTGGGCGCGGATCGAGGCCACCGTCATCGGCAAGCCGGCCATGCCGATCATCTGTTCGAGCCGCGAGACGGCGTCGCGCGGGGTGTTGGCGTGCACGGTCGCCATCGAGCCCTCGTGGCCGGTGTTCATGGCTTGGAGCATGTCGAAGGCTTCCTCGCCACGGCACTCGCCGAGGATCACCCGGTCGGGGCGCATGCGCAGCGCGTTCTTCACCAGGTCGCGCTGGCGGATTTCGCCCTTGCCTTCGATGTTGGGCGGCCGCGTCTCCATGCGGCCGACATGCGGCTGCTGCAGCTGCAGCTCGGCGGCGTCTTCGATGGTGAGCAGGCGCTCCTTCTCCGAGATGAAGGCCGACAGCGCGTTGAGCATGGTGGTCTTGCCCGAGCCGGTGCCGCCGGAAATGATCAGGGTGACGCGCGCCTTCACGGCCGCCGCCAGCAATTCCGCCATCTGCGGACGCAGTGCGCCGACGTCGACCAGCTTGTTGAGGTTGAACGGCTTCTTGGAAAATTTGCGGATCGACATCAGCGGCCCGTCGATCGCGACCGGGCGTACCGCGACGTTGACGCGCGAGCCGTCGAGCAGGCGCGCGTCGCACATCGGATGCGATTCGTCGACGCGGCGGCCCACCGCGGAGACGATCTTGTTGATGATGCGCAACAGATGCGGCTCGTCCTTGAAGCGCACGCCGGTCGGCTCCAGGATGCCGCCGCGCTCGACGTACACGCATTCGTGGCCGTTGATCAGAATATCGTTGACGGTGGCGTCCTTGAGCAGCGGCTCGAGCGGGCCGAGCCCGGTCATCTCGTCGAGAATCTCCGAGACGAAGTCGTTGAGCTCCTGGGTGTTGAGCGCCAGGCGCTCGACCAGCACGTATTGCGAGACCAGCTGCTGGATGTGACTGCGGATTTCCTCTTCCGGCAGCTTTTCCAGCGCCGACAGGTTGATCTCCTCGATCAGCCGCCGATGCAGGCGGACCTTGGCGTCGAGCAGCTTGTCGGTGAGCAGCGGATTGGCGGCGGCCGCCGCAGCGGGATCGGCGGCCGCGGCCGGCTCGCCGCCGGCATCGGGAAACACCGTCCACGACACGCCTTCAAGCGCGGTTTCTTCCGCCGGAACAAGTTCCGGAGCGGCGACGCGTCGTGCTGAGAACCGGCCCGCCATGGCGACGACCTACCGCACCTTAAGACCGCGCCCACGACAGCTTGAACTTGCGGCCGGCGGCGCCGTCCTTCGCCGCCTTGTCGGCAGCCGGCGGAAAGATCAGTTTCTTCAGTTGCGCGGTGATCTTGTTGCCCGGCTTGACCTCGTCGAGCGGAACGCCGCGGTCGATGGCCTCGCGCACGAGGTTGTAATGATTGGGGATGCTGGCGGCGAACGCTGCGCCGATCGCCTGCTCGACGTCGCCGCGGCGCAGGCCGGGCGAGAACAATTTCTGTTCGAAGCGATTGATGATGACCTGCGGCTGCGGACCATCGCCGAGCCGTTCGCGAATGGCTTCGACCAGCTGCTTGGCATGACGCAGCCCGGGCACCGTGGTCTCGGTGACGATGAACAGCTTGTTGGAGCCGAGCAGCACGCTGTCGGTCCAGGAGAACCAGGTGCGCGGCATGTCGAATACCACATAGTCGAAATGCGACGACACCAGATCGAGCAGGCGGGTGACGACGTCGGGATCGAACAAGCGCATCTCGGCCGGCCGGTTCGGCGCCGCCACCACCGCCAGCCCGGACGGGTGTTGCGACAGCATGACTTCGAGCAGCTGGCGGTCGAGCCGTTCCGGGCGCGGTTCGATCTCGCCCAGGTTCAGCCGCGGCTCGATGTCGAGATAGTCGGCGCAGGCGCCGTGCTGGAAGTCGAGATCGACCAGACAGGTCGCGGTCTTGCCGCGCGCGCCGCCGCTGTTAAGCAGCAGCATCGCGGTCTGCACCGCGAGCGTGGTGACGCCGGCGCCGCCGACCGCCGGCAAATAGGTGAAAATTTGCGCCTCGGTGCTGTCGGTGTTGGCCGGTTTCTTGGCGACCCGGGCGCAGCTCTGCACCAGCTCGACCGGCGGCACCGGCTTGACCAGGAAATCGGCCACGCGCATCTGCATCAGACGGCGGGCCACGCCCTCGTCGAAGACCTGGGTGATGACGACGACCGGCGGCCAGCTGCCAATCCGCGTCACCAGGCGGTCGAGCGCCTGCAACTCGGCTTCATCGCCGCCGTCGAGATCGGCAACGACGACGCTGGCGTTTTCGACCTCGATCTGTTCGCGTTCGCAGAGCCGGCCTTTGACGACGTCGAGGCCGATCTGGCTGCTGGCGGCGAACGTGGCGCGAACCTGCTCCTCGAAGCCGTCGTCGGCGGTCAGAATGACCACCCTGACTTGGACTCCCGGCGTTACCGATCGGCCGATGCGCATGGCTCTCAGGCTTTCGTTGCAACCGCGAATCTTATTGCGACGTCGTCGTCGTGCTCGTCGCGGCCGGCGTACCGACCACGATCGTGGTATTGGATGTCGAGTTGCCCGGCGCGTCGCCGCTGGACGATTGTTGCGTCGGGGTGGCGGCGACTTGCATCGTCATCGGGTCTCCCGGCTGGACCACCTTGTTGGTGCGATAGCGCTCGACGGCGGCCTGCATGCGCTGGCCGTTGGCGACGATGTTGGTGTTGCCGCTGGCGGCGGGCCACGGATCGATCGTCTGCATGGCCTCGTTGGCGGCGATCGCGTCGCCGGCACTGAGCCCGATGGAATCGCGGCGGTCCCAGTAGAGCTGCGCGCAGCCGCCGAGCGACGCGCCGAGCGTGGCGGCGGCAAGAGCCGCCGCCACGACCCGTGCCTCGCGCCTAGTCCTTGACCGAGACATAGACGCCTCCCTTTTTCGGCAGATCGAGGATGTGGCCGACATACGGCCGGTTGACCGCGCCGGCAGCGAGCCGCACCAGCCCGGGGCTGACTTCGGCGCGGCCCATCAGAAAGAAATCGATGTCATTGCCGGGCACGGTATTGTCGAGCGGCGTGTGCGCCTCGTTGACCGGCGACATCGGCCGCACGATGTGCGGCGTCACCACGATCACCAGATCGGTCTCGTTCTTCTGGTACTGGCTGGAGCGGAACAGGGTGCCGAGCACCGGCACGTCGCCGAGCCATGGCAGCTGGTCCGCGGCATTCTGGCTGGTGTTCTGCAAAAGTCCGCCGAGCATGAAGCTCTGGCCGTCGCGCAATTCCAGCGTGGTCGAGGCCTTGCGGGTGATCAGGCCCGGCACCGAGGTGCCGAGCACCGTCACCGTGTGCGTGGTATCGATCTCGCTGACTTCCGGCTTGATGACCAGATTGATCAGGCCGCCCTTGAGCACGGTCGGGGTGAACGACAGGCCGACGCCGTAGGGCTGGTAGGCGAACGAGACGGTGCCGAGCGAGCCGGCTTCCGGGATCGGAATCTGGCCGCCGGCCAAGAAGCTCGCGGTGTCGCCCGACAGCGCCACGAGGTTGGGCTCCGCCAGGCTGCGGGCGAGTCCGTTCTGCTCGAGCGCGCTGACCTCGAGCTGCAGCGCGTTGGAGAGGTTGCTGACCAGAAAGCCGTACGGCGCCGAGCCCGACAGCACGCCGGCGGCAACCACCGAAGAAGTGGTCAAAGCGCCCGAAGTGACATTGGCGCCACCGGAGGTGATGCCCGGCTGCTGGAACGCCCCGCCGGGCTGCGTGATCGGCAGCTGACTGGCGGGAAGCTGCGAGCCGATATTGGCGACCGACGAGCCGCCGAACATGTTCCACTGCACGCCGAGCTCGCGGCTCGCGTTGCGGTCCACTTCGATGAAGCGCACTTCCAGCATGACCTGCTGCTGCTGCATCACCTGCACGGTGTTGATCGCGTCCTTGTCGAACTGGCGCGCGATCAGCATCGCCTTGTCGAGGGTGGCCGCATCCGGCGCGACGCCGCTCAGCATGATGTGGCTGCCGACCGCGGTGATTTTGATGCCGGTGCCGGCTAAGTGCGCGATCTCGGTGGCAAGCCCGCTGAGATCGTACGACACGGTGACGTCGAAAATCTGCACCGGTTGCCGGTCGCGGTCATAGACCGTGATGCGCGTGGCGCCGATCTTCTTGCCGAGAATGGACAGCGAGTGGTCGGTCAGCGGGCTGACATCGGCGATCGAGGGATCACCGACCATGACGTCGGCGAAGCTGCGCTCGGTGCGCACGTCTTGCGATTTACCGACCGTCACCATAACCGAGGCATCGCGCGCGACGTTCGCCGGCACGATGTGCCCTTGCGGCGGCTCTTGCGCTTGCGCCATCGGCGCCGCGGCTGCCACGAGCGCCGCCGCAAGAGCAGCACCGGCGCCGCGCAGCAGCGCGCGAACATCGGTGGTCCCGTCCCGAAGCCGCCGGCCCCCGCCGGCGTTGTCATGTTTGACTGTGTACTGGCTGTTCACGTCGGCCTCCCCGCCGCTGCTTTGTCGTTCCCGAACCTGTCGTCCCGTTTCCTGCCGCCTTGCGCTCGGCGGCCCCCGAATCTCAATCGTGCGCCACCTGCGGTCTTGGCAGCCCGGCCGAATGCGTATCGCTGTGTTCAACCGGCACATTGAATTCCTCACGCGGAGGAATTCCTGCGGTGTCTGCCAGGGTCGGCCGCGTGACCACGACGGTGACGAAGCGCGCGTCTTCCGTCTTCGCGACCTGGCCGAGATCCGCGGCCGTCAGTTGCCGCGGATCGTCTTCGGCGATCTCGCCGGCCTTGCGCAGCAACAACGACAGCGTGCCGATCGCCGGCGCCAGCGCGAGCTTCTGCCCGGCGGTCTCGTCGACTTCCAGCGTCACCGCCTTGACCACGACCGGTTTTTCGCTGCTCGGGTCGGCCAGCTGATCGACGGCGAGAACGCGTACGTCTTGCGCGATGACGTCGTTGACCGAGCTTTTGTGCTCGCCCGGCCGCGTCAGCACCACGTCGACGTGATCGCCCGGCTGCACGAAGCCGGCGACGCCCTCGACGTCGTTGACGCGGACCGTCACGGCTTTCATGCCGTCATGCAGCATCGCCGAGAGCGTGGCGCGCTCGCCCGGTCCGGTGATCTTCGAAGCCAGGATCGCTTCGTTGACCTGGATCGGCATGAGTACGATGCGCTTGGTCGCCGTGAGATCGCTGATCTTGCTGAATGCTCCCGCCGGCAGGGAACCCTGCGGCCACGCCATCTCGCGCAGCGACAGCGCGCCGAGCACGTCGCCGAAATGCAACGGCCGCCGCGCCACCACGATGGTGCGCTCCGGCGGTGCTGTTTTGCGCATCGCCTCCAGGCTGCGCCGTGCCTCGTCGGCCCGATTGTTGAGCCACGCGTTCGCCAAAAAGACCGCGAGCAGCCCGAACACGACTGCAAAAGCGATCATGACGATGGTGCTCGTGCGCACGCCCGGTCCCCTGCTGACGCCACGAAGTTGTTGTTTTGTCAGGCGGCAGCTTGATACGGCGCTGGTATGGAATTGGTGAAACGACGCGCCGTTCTCGGCCTATGCTGAAGATTGCTTGAAGCGGTATTCTTTACGCCGCGTGTATCCGCCGCTTTGCATCGAAGAGATAACCTTTACGAATTTTTCAGCGCGCGCCGCCGCGCCGGCCGGCGCGCGGCGCCGCATGCGGATTTCCGGGCATTTGTCGAGGATGTCCGCTGCGCAGGCGATCGATGCAGCGGCGCCGGCCGCTGCGGCACGACATGGTAGGACCCCGTTAAGCACGCATCGCGATACGAGGCGCGGCGCGCATCAAATCCGGGCAAAGCCGCGCGGCACGGCGTGAAACGGTGCGATGCCGGTCGCGGTGATGAGCACCATCTCGCCGGTCTGCACGCCGGCCTTATGGTCGGGCGTCACCACGTTGGGCTGGATCACCACCACCATGCCGGCGCGAAACGGCTGGTCCGGCACATGGGCGCTCGGCCGGCTGTTCGAGCCGAGCACCGGCGGCAGATAGCCGCCGCCATAGCCGTGCAACACATCGTCAATGATCGTAAATCCCTCCTGCTCGATCACGCTTGCTGCTTCGATGACCTGGCGCGGCATGGCGCCGTCCTTGAGCACGGCGGCGACCGCATTGAAAGCAGCGTCGGCGGCGGCATGCAGGTCGCGGTAGAGCGCCGGCGGCTCGCTATCGACCGCAAAACTGCGCAGCACCTGGCCGGGATGATCCCAGAACGCGGCGCTGATCTCGGCAAAGACCACGTCGCCGCGCGCTACCCTGCGGTTGCCGGCAAATTGCGGCGGCACGGCAAGCTGCGGCTCCGCCATCGGCGCCACGCCGATGAAATGGATGACCGTGGTGCCGCCGAGCGCCACATAGCCGCGCTCGACGACATCGCCGAGCTGGCGCTCGGTCATGCCAGCGCGCAAACCGTCGCGCAACGCCAGCATGCCGCGATCGCTCAACGCGGCGCCGATCCGCATCCAGTCGATTTCCTCGGCCGATTTGACCTGGCGCAGCCGCACATAGGCGCGGTTCAAATCGACGACGCCGCCGAACCGCGCGGCCAGCATGGCGTGCTGCTCGAACGTCAGCGGTCCGATCACGCCGACCCGATCGTTGCGCGCGCCGCGGCGCTCCAACACCGCGATGGCGGCGGCGACCGACGAGCCGCCGCCCCACGCGACTGCCGCGGCGCTCGCGATCTTCTGCGCCAGCGGCGCGTGATTGACATGCTGCACGAACAGCGCGTCGGCCTCGCCGGGCGTCAACACGCCCACGGCTTCCGTGGTGACCGGCCAGCCGGTCAGCCACTGCACCGCGGAGCCGAAGCGGTTGGCGCCGCAGAACACGAGATGGTCGCAGCCGGTTTCCGCCAGCAGCGCCGCGACGGCGGCACGCCGCCGCGCCATTTCGCCCGCGGAAAAGCGCGGATACTCCGCCTCGAGCAACGCTTGCAAATGCAGGGGCAGATCGAGAGCGCGGGCCTGATCTGATTGGGTCGAAGGCGTGTTCATGCCGCGCATCCTAGGGGACTGGGCTTGGCAAATCCATTTTGTTAAGCCGACAACGCACCGCTGGCGCGTCGGACCGCAATCCGGTAAAGCGCGCCGGCTATTTCGGAGAATTGCGCCGATGCCCACCTCATTGATCGATTCCGCCGTATTCCGCGACATCTTTTCGACCGAAGCGATGCGGCGCGTTTTTTCCGACGGCAACCGCGTGCAGAAATATCTCGATTTCGAAGCGGCGCTGGCGCGCGCCCAGGCGCGGCTCGGCGTCGTTCCCGAGGACGCCGCCGCGGAAATCTGTCGCCATTGTCACGTCGACCAGATCGATTTCACCAAGCTGAAAGCGCAGACCGAGCGGATCGGTTATCCGGTGCTGCCGGTGGTGCAGCAACTCGTCGCGCTGTGCCGTGACGGCCTGGGCGAGTGGTGCCATTGGGGCGCGACCACCCAGGACATCACCGACACTGCGACCGTACTGCAGATCCGCGAGGCGCTGGCGTTGATCGAAGCCGATCTCGACGGCATTGCCGACGCGCTCGCCGCATTGGCGAAAAAATATCGCGACACCGCGATGGCCGGCCGCAGCAATTTGCAGCAGGCGGTGCCGCTCACGTTCGGCTACAAGATGGCGACGCTGTTGGCGGGGTTCGAGCGCCACAAACAGCGCTTGCGCGAACTGCGCCCGCGCGTTCTGGTCGGCGAGTTCGGCGGCGCCGCCGGCACCTTGTCGTCGCTCGGCGGCCGCGGCCTCGAAGTCCAGGCCGAGCTGATGAAGGAGCTCAAACTCGGTCAGCCGGCGATCGCCTGGCACACCGTGCGTGACAGCATCGCCGAAGTCGGCTGCTTCCTCGGTCTCGTCACCGGCAGCTGCGGCAAGATCGCGTTCGACATCAAGCTTCTGATGCAGACCGAAGTCGAAGAAGTGTACGAACCGTTCCACGAGGGCCGCGGCTCGTCGTCGACCATGCCGCAGAAACGCAATCCGATTTCATCGGTCTACATCACCGCGCTGACTTCGGTGGTGCGCCAGCAGGCCGCCGCGTTGCTCGACGCCATGGTCGAGGACCACGAGCGCGCCACCGGACCGTGGGAAATCGAATGGATCGTGTTGCCCGAGATTTTCTGCCTCACCGCCGGCGCACTGGCGCAGACCCGCTTCATGCTGACCGGGCTGCAGGTCGACGACAAAAAGATGCGCGCCAATCTCGACCTGACCAAAGGTTTGATCGTGTCCGAGGCGGTGATGATGGGTCTCGGACCCTATCTCGGCCGCCAATACGCCCACGACCTGGTCTACGACATTTGCCGCCAGGTGGTGGCGACCGGCCGGCCGCTCCTTGATCTGCTCGCCGAAAACGCGGAAATCACCAAACATCTCGATCGCGCCGCGCTGGCGCGGCTGTGCGATCCGGCGAATTATCTGGGCGAGGCCGGCGCGATGGTCGATCGGGTGCTGGCGATGCGGAAAGCGTAGTTTCGTCGCTACGTGATCGGCTTGTTGCTGTCACCGGACAGCAAAAGCTGTGGCACCTGGCTGAAGCTCCAGCCGCCGCTCCGCTTGGCATCGAGCACCCAGACCAGATCGAAGCGCGAGCCGTGCCATTTCTGCGGGCAGGTGGTCTTGTTGCCGACGATGGTGTTGACGATGTCGGGGATCGCCTCATGTTCCCAGGCGATCAGCACCGGGCTGGTGGCGTTTACCGCGGCCTTGGCGAGGTCGGCCTCGTCACCCTTCAGATACTGCGTCTGCAGGGGCAACCCCAGCACCGTCGCCAATTCGAGTACCGTGTGCTGCGGCCGCAGGCTCTCGCTGTGCTTGCCGACACCCGAGGCGAAGATGATGGTCGGCTGCGCCAAGTACGGGTCGACGAATTTGCCGTCGCGCGGCGCGAACAGGCGCACCAACCCGCCGCTGCGCTGCCAGCCGCGCACGATCAGTTCTTCGTTGTTCTGCTTGCCATCGGTGCTGACGCCCGCATCCTTGCCTTCAGGCTTTTCGGCGTGGCGGATCAGCATGATTTTATTGGCCGGCATGGACGGGGCCTCGTTGCGTGCAACGCGGCGGGAATAGCCGCATAGTTGCAAAATGGAAGGGCGACGCGGTCGAAGTGACATCAGACATGGCAAACCCTTCGCTGTGACAACGATGACGGACGGCCGATTTGCCGACAAATGGCGAACGTTGCCGCCCGCGTAGGCGCACGCATCACTCCGCGGCGGCGGCTTTCGCCGTCTCCTGCTCGCGCACGAATTTCTGCAGCGCCATGTAGTCGACCTTGCCGGAGCCGAGCAGCGGCAGCTTGTCGAGCACGATGACTTCGGAGGGCAGCATCAGCTCGGAGACATGTTTGCTGCGCGCATA
>JASHSE010000627.1 GCA_030036975.1 Xanthobacteraceae bacterium
ACCAACCTGTTGGCGCTCAATGCCACGATCGAGGCGGCGCGGGCCGGCCAGGCCGGCCGCGGCTTTGCGGTGGTGGCGTCCGAAGTCAAGGCGCTGGCGGCACAGACCGGCAACGCCGCCAAGGAGATCGCCGATCTGATCTCCGGCGTGCAGGCCTCCACCGACGGCGCAGTGCAGGCGGTCGGCAGCATCGAGGAATGCATCCGCGAAATCTCCAATTATACCGCGGGCGTCGAACGGTCCGCCGCGGAGCAGACGGTGGTGGCCTCGGAAATCTCCGCCAATGTCGTCAACGCTGCCGAGGAGACCAGCAAGATCGTCGCGGCCTTGGGCGCCGTCGCCAACGCCGCAACGGCGACCCGCACTTCAGCGGACGTGGTGATCTCGGCTTCCGACGCCGTCGAGGGCGCGGTGGACAAACTGCGCGTCGAGGTCGAGGATTTTCTGTCCAGCGTTGCGGCGTAAAGCGTCGCTCTCATACATTTGAGTTTGATCGGCCCGGATGCCAGCCCATCGCGCTGCGCCGTCGATCGCAACGGCAGAAAAAAGTTTCGAAATGATTTTTCTGTCAAGGGCGCAAAGCGCCGCCTTCGGCGGTCGAAGACCCTTGACAGAAAAATCATTTCGAAACACACGGCAGCCGTTGCGATTGACGGCTTTCTCTGATCGACAAGAAGTCAATCTGACTAGATCATCTTATCCCGGCAAAAACGCGCTTCCGCCGCCGTCGCGATCGGCGATGCGCTGTACCGGGGCGCCATAGAGCGCTTCGAGCTGCTCGCGCGCGAGGATCGTATGCACCGCGCCTTCGCCGACCAGCGCACCGGCGCGCAACAGGTAGGCGCGGTCGGCTGCGCGCACGGCATGGTTCGGGTCGTGGGTGGTGAACAGTACGCCATGACCGGAAGCGGCAAGCGCACGAATTTCGCGCAGCACCCGGCCCTGATTGCCGAAGTCGAGGCTCGCCGTCGGCTCGTCGAGGACGACGAATTGCGGCTCTTGGGCGAGCGCGCGGGCCAGCAGCGCGAGTTGCCGTTCGCCGCCGGAAATCTCGGTGTAGGGCCGCTCGCGCAAATGCGCGATGCCGAAGCGCTCCAGCGCGCGCGCCGCAATGGCCGCATCGTCGGCGCTCGGCCGGCTGAACAGGCTGCCATGGGCGGTGCGGCCCATCAGCACCACGGTTTCGACGGTGAATGCAAACGTCGCCGCATGCGACTGCGGCACATAGGCGATCAGGCGGGCGCGCTCGCGGCCGGCGTAGCTCGTCAGCGAGCGATCGTCGAGCCGCACCTCGCCTGCTTTGGGCGCAAGTAGGCCGAGCAGGGTCTTCAACAACGTGGTCTTGCCGCCGCCGTTCGGGCCGAGCAGCGCCAGCACCTCGCCGGTCGCAAGCGCGATATCGAGATCGCGGCCGACCACATGATCTTTGTAGCCGATGACGAGGCGATGTCCGGACAGGATCACGGCGCTGACCAGGTCTTCGACACGCTCGCCAGCAGCCAGATGAAGAACGGCGTGCCGACGAACGCGGTGAGAATACCGAGCGGAATTTCGACCGGGGCGGCGGTCCGGGCGAGCGTGTCGATGGCGAGCAGAAAGCCGGCACCGAGCAGCGCCGCCGCCGGCACGAGCCGGGCGAAATCCGGGCCCACCAAGGTCCGCGCGATGTGTGGCACCACGAGCCCGATCCAGCCGATAATGCCGGCGGTAGCGACGCTCGCCGAGGTGACCAGCGTCGCGGCGGCAATGATGGCGATGCGCAACGCGCCGGTCGGCACGCCGAGCGCGCGGGCTTCTTCCTCGGGCAGCGACATGACGTTCATGCGCCAGCGCAGCGCGACGAGGACCAGCGTGCCCAGCGCGACCGGTGCGAATAACGGAACGAGATCGAACACGCTCACCGCGGCGAGGCTGCCGAGCAGCCAGAAGGTCATGGCCGGGAGCTGGTTATAGGGATCGGCGAGATATTTTATCAGCCCGACGCCGGCGCCCAGCAACGCTCCGATGACGACCCCGGTCAGCACCAGCACCAGCACCGGATCGCGGGCGCGCACCGCCGAGCCGATCAGATAGACCGCCGCGACCGCGGCAAGGCCGCCGGCAAACGCAAGACCCTGAATGGCGAATACGCCGAGCGAGAAATAGATGCCGAGAACGGCGCCGAGCGCGGCGCCCGACGATGCGCCGAGAATGTCCGGCGAGACCAGCGGATTGCGAAACAGTCCCTGAAACGCCGTTCCGGCTATCGCCAGCGCCGCGCCGATCAGCGCCGCCGCCACAACGCGCGGACCGCGCACCTCCCAGATCACGCTCTGGACGGCCGGCGGCACGCCCGCGGCACTGCCGCCGAGCTTGGCGACGATGACGTGAAACAACTCACCCAGGCTGACCGGATAGCGTCCGACGGTGAAGGCCACGAGCAATCCCGCGACCAGCACGGCGAACGCGACCAACAGGCCGGGTGCGGAGGAGCGGGAGCGGACCATGCCGGCAAAATATCAGTCCCGCCCGGCCAAAACACGCGCGATGTCGGCGTCGCTCGGCGTCACGTGATAGAAGCGCGTGTAGAAGTCGCGCGTCAGCGCCTGCATGTCCTCGGGAAACTGCACGGGGTAAAGGATCTTGGCGAGCCACCACACCCCGATCAGGCGGTTGACGGACGGCGGAAAATCGACCCAGCCGAACGGCAGCGTCGGCGAGAGATAGACGCGGCCGGCGCGCACTGCCGCAACCGACGTCCATTGCGGGTCGCTGCGCACGTTGGCGGCAAAATCGGCATCGATGGTGACGATGATGTCGGGATTCCAGACCAGCACCTGCTCGATCGAGACAACCGCAAGCCCGCCTTTGCGCTCGCCCGCGACGTTGCGGGCGCCGAGAAATTCGATGGTCTCGACGTTGATCGAGCCGCCGAGGCCGGTCTCGAGCCCGCGCGGCCCGCGTGCGTAATAGACGCGCGGACGCTGCGCTGCCGGAACGGTGTCGACGCGCGCTTTGACGGTGGTGATGGTCCGCTCGGCGTAGGCGGCGAGCGCGTCGGCTGCGGCCTCGCGGTGGATGAGCGCGCCGACCTTGCGCAAAGTCGAAACCGTCGCCGCGAAGCGGCCGTCGAGCAGCGCATAGGGGATGCCGGTCTGCTCGCGGACGCGCTCGGCAAGCGAGACGTAGGTGGCGCTGGTCGAGCCTACGTCGAGAATGAGATCGGGCTTGAGCGCCAGCACGGTTTCGAGATTGGCGGTGTTGCCGCGCCCGGTCAGGCGGCCGACCACCGGCCGCTTGCAGATGTCGGGCAGCAGGAAGGCGCATTCGTCCGGCCGGTTGGCCCGCGGCCAGCCGAGCAAAAGGTCCGGCGCAACGGCATAGAGCAGGATCGCCGCCGGCGGCCCCGCGGGAAACACACGGCTGACGGTGTTGGGGATTGGAATCGCGCGCCCGGCGGCGTCGGTTACGGCGGCGGCCCGCGCCGATGGCGCGATAAGCAACGACACCGAGCCGGCCAGCACTGTGCGGCGCGTAAACGTCATCACCCGAATGTCTCGCCGGTTTCGACCCAGACTAGCCTTGAGCGCGCGCGACGTTGGATAAGGCCACCGTCGCGGCTATGGCCGCTGCCAAGTGCAAAAATTCTCGCCTCCGAAGCTGCATTGCATCCTCCCACCCGGGCTCGACGAGGTTTAAGCCGCGCCAGAGCTCTGCGGTGGAGATCGTGTGAGGTAGAGCTTGAGCTGACGCATCGCCGCCGTCAAATGCCGGCTTGCCGTGCCTCGCG
>JASHSE010000628.1 GCA_030036975.1 Xanthobacteraceae bacterium
GGGCTCGGGCCTCGTTAAAGAGCAGGCCGAAGCCGAAGGGCTCGACAAGATTTTCGTCAAAGCCGGCTTCGAATGGCGCGAGCCCGGCTGCTCGATGTGCCTCGCCATGAATCCCGACAAGCTGCGTCCCGGCGAGCGCTGCGCCTCGACCTCGAACCGCAATTTCGAGGGCCGCCAAGGCTACAAGGGCCGCACCCACCTGGTCTCGCCCGCCATGGCCGCCGCCGCGGCGATCGCCGGGCATTTCGTCGATGTGCGGGAGTGGCGTTGAGCCGTGTGTCCCGGACGCGGTGCAGCGCGAAGCGGTGCACCGCAGATCCGGGACCTTCGCAAACTCAGAATTCGTAACGATCCCGGGTCTGCAGCGCACCACTTCGTGCTGCGCTGCGCCCGGGAAACGCCGGTTGTTACCCCCTCACCCACCGGCAGCTGTATTGCGGATAGAGCACCGTGCCGCTCGGCCGGTGCTGCAGCTCGAGCCAATCGACGCAGCGGCGGTAGAGCAGGTGCTGCGGCCTGATCTCGATGTACGGACGTGCGTAGTGCGGCGGCGCGTGATGCCGTGGCCGCTGTACGGTTTGCGCCAGCGACGGGGCGACTGGCGCGGCGCCGAGCAAGAGAATAAGGCCGGTCGTCAGAACAAGAGACTTTATTGCCATTGCTTGCCTCGCCGGGTTCGATCAGTTCGAGCTTCATGACTTAATCTGCGTCGGTCAACACTCTTCAGACCTCCCCCTGCAGGGGGAGGTCGCCGCGCGAAGCGCGGCGGGTGGGGCGGACGGCGTCGCAGCAGATTCAGCTTTGTTAAGACCCCACCCCGGACTGCCTTCGGCAGTCCGACCCTCCCCCTGCAGGGGAGGGTGAAGATGGGCGATCTGCGCTACATATCAGGCATGGCCGAATTTCCATCCGATCCGCTGGCTTGGCGCTCCGTCAAGGCACCGTCGCTGGCCGAGCTTGAAGCTTTGGCAGAGGAGGTGTTTCGCCTGCTGCCAAAGCGCTTCCGCGACCTGTGCGGCACTCTGGTGATCCAGGTCGACGACTTTCCGAGCCGGCAGGTGCTACGCGCCATGCGGGCGACGAGCGAGTTCGACCTGCTCGGCCTGTTCCAGGGCGTCGGCCTGCCATTCCGCGCACAGAGTGCGCCGCTGCAGATGCCCAACATGATCTGGCTTTATCGCCGGCCGATTTTGGATTACTGGGCCGACCACGACGAAACGCTGGGTGCCATCGTCAAGCACGTGCTCATTCACGAGATCGGTCATCATTTCGGCCTGTCGGACGACGACATGCGCGCCATCGAGCGCGCAGCAAGTTAGCGCATGATGAAGTTAAGTTGATTCAGTCCATCGTCATGGCGAAGAGCCAACGGGTCAGGCCCGAAGAGGGGTACCCCATCGCGCTTGCGCGATGGGGACCCCGGGCCGGCCCGATGACAAGCTCCGCGACGAAGCAATCCATAACGGCGGCGCCGCACTGGATTGCTTCGCTTCCGCCTTCGCGCTACGCGCTTCGGCGTGACTCAAACCGCGCCGTAGCTCGCGCAGCAAGCGTAGGCGGGTCGCTCGCAATGACGAGCGATGGGGCAGCCTGATAGGCGGCCTTGACCCGCGCGGGTCGAGCCGCCATGAAAAGGGCGTTTCGCCGACTTAAGGGACCTGCCCGATGGACAAGTTCACCACGCTCGAAGGCGTCGCGGCGCCGCTGAAGATGATCAACGTCGACACCGACATGGTCATCCCCAAGCAATACCTGAAGACCATCAAGCGTACCGGGCTCGGCAAGGGTCTGTTTGCCGAAAAGCGCTATCGCGACGACGGCAGCGAGAACCCGGATTTCGTGCTCAACAAGCCGGCCTATCGCAAATCCAAGATTCTGGTGGCGGGCGACAATTTCGGCTGCGGCTCTTCGCGCGAGCATGCGCCCTGGGCGCTGATGGATTTCGGCATCAAGTGCGTGATCTCGACCTCGTTCGGCGACATTTTCTACAACAACTGCTTCAAGAACGGCGTGCTGCCGATCAAGGTGTCGCCGGAGGATTTGGAGAAACTGTTCGACGACGCCGAACGCGGCGCCAACGCCACGCTCACCGTCGATCTCGAAAAGCAGGAAATCCGCGGCCCAGATGGCGGCATGGTCAAGTTCGACATCGACCCGCACCGCAAGAAGTGCCTGCTCGAAGGCCTCGATGACATCGGCTTGACCATGGTGATGGAAGACAAGATCGAAGACTTCGAGCAGAGAACCAAGGCGGCGCGGCCCTGGGCGTGACAGCGGGGCCCGTTACGCCGCCTCGACGTGCACCACCTCGTACAGGCGCGGCTCGATTTCCCGGACGATCTCGCCAAAACGCGGCCATTTCTTGCGGAATTCGGGCGAATGATGCGCGGCGGCAAGTTTCTCGGGGTTCGTCCATTGCACGTAGTTGACCACGTGGCCGCCGTCCTTGCTGCGACGCAGGTTCACCGAGATGAAGCCGGGCTGGGTGGCCATGAAGCGGGCGTGCTCCTTCATCAGCCGCCGCCGGCATTGATGCCGGTATGATACTGAATACTCCGCTCATTCCCGCGAAAGCGGGAAACCAGTACTGGGTCCCCGCTTTCGCGGGGACGAGCGGAAGCTGAACCGATCACCGAATCGTCTATGACGCACGCGATCGCCATCTCGCATCTGTCGAAGACCTACGCGTCCGGTTTCCAGGCGCTCAAGGACGTGAGCCTCGACATTCGCCATGGCGAGATTTTCGCGCTGCTCGGGCCGAATGGCGCCGGCAAGACGACGCTGATCAACGTCGTCTGCGGCATCGTCATTCCATCGGCCGGCACGGTCACGGTCGGCGGCCACGACATCGTCAAGGATTATCGCGCCGCGCGCAGCCTGCTCGGGCTCGTGCCGCAGGAACTGACCACCGACGCGTTCGAGACGCCGCCCGGCACCATGCGGTTGTCGCGCGGCCTGTTCGGCAAGTCGGCCAACCCGGCGGTGATCGAAAAAGTGCTCAAGGAGCTGTCGCTGTGGGACAAGCGCGACTCGCGGATCATGACGCTGTCCGGCGGCATGAAACGCCGCGTGCTGATCGCCAAGGCCTTGGCGCATGAGCCGCAGATACTGTTTCTCGACGAGCCGAGCGCCGGCGTCGACGTCGAGCTGCGCAAGGACATGTGGCAACTCGTTCGTGCGCTGCGCGCCTCCGGCGTCACCATCATCCTCACCACCCATTACATCGAAGAAGCCGAGGACATGGCCGACCGGGTCGGCGTCATCAACAAGGGCGAACTGATCGTGGTGGAGGAAAAAGCCGAGCTGATGCGAAAGCTCGGCCGCAAGCAATTGATCCTGGAACTGCGCGAGCGCCTCGACGCCATGCCGGCCGCGCTCGCCGGCCACGGGCTTTCGCTCGCGGCCGGCGGCATGCAGCTCGTCTACACCTACGACACCAAGGGCGAGACCACCGGCATCACGACCTTGCTCGACCAGGTGCGCAACGCCGGAGTCCGGTTCAAGGACTTGCAGACCAGGCAAAGCTCTCTGGAAGATATTTTCGTCGGTTTGGTGAGGCAGCGCTGATGCGGCTTGAGATGAACCTTTATGGCGCGCGCGCCATCTACATGTACGAAATGGCGCGGACCGGGCGCACGCTGTTGCAGAGCATTGTGTCACCGGTGATCTCGACGTCGCTGTACTTCGTGGTGTTCGGTGCCGCCATCGGCTCGCGGATTTCGCACATCGAGGGCGTGCCCTACGGCGCCTTCATCGTGCCCGGCCTGATCATGCTGATGCTGTTGACGCAGAGCGTGATGAACGCCTCGTTCGGCATCTACTTCCCGCGCTTCGTCGGCACCATCTACGAAATCCTCTCGGCGCCGGTGTCGGCGTTCGAGATCGTGCTCGGCTATGTCGGCGCCGCCGCCACCAAGTCAATCGTGCTCGGCCTCATCATTCTGGCGACGTCCGAGCTGTTCGTGCCAGTGCGCATTGCGCATCCGGCCTGGATGCTGACCTTCCTGGTACTGACCGCTTTGAGCTTCAGCCTGCTCGGCTTCATTCTCGGGCTGTGGGCTGACGGCTTCGAGAAGCTGCAGATCGTGCCGCTGCTCATCATCACCCCGCTCACCTTTCTGGGTGGCACGTTCTATTCGACCAGCGTGCTGCCGCAGCCATGGCGGACCATCACGCTGTTCAATCCGCTGGTCTATCTGATCAGCGGCTTTCGCTGGAGTTTTTTCAACATCGCCGACGTCCATGTCGGCATCAGCCTGGCGATGACGCTGCTGTTTTTGGCGATCTGCCTGGCCATCGTCTGGTGGTTCTTCAAGACGGGATACAGGCTGAAGAATTAGAGTCCGCCTTCCGCTGAGGTGGGGGTCGTGCAGGCGGGTCAAACGTCGTCCACAACGGAGCGCGTCGGCATCGCGGTCGGCGAAAGCCTTCGCGTGTCCGGCCTCCTGCAAGCGCGCTCGCGCGCCCGCGCCTGCTATGTGCTGGCGCATGGCGCCGGGGCCGGCATGGAGCATCCGTTCATGGCAGCGGTTGCGGCGGATCTGGCGCGGCGCGGCATCGCCACCTTGCGCTATCAGTTTCCTTTCATGGAGCGCGGCACCACGCGGCCCGATCCACCGCAACTCGCACAGGCCACAGTTCGCGCCGCGGCGGCGGAAGCGCAGCGCCTGTTGCCTGATCTGCCGCTGTTTGCCGGCGGCAAATCGTTCGGCGGCCGCATGACCTCGCAGGCGCAAGCCGCGGCGCCGCTGCCGGGCGTGCGCGGCCTTATCTTTCTCGGCTTTCCATTGCATCCGGCCGGGCGGCCGTCGCAGAACCGCGCCGAGCATCTGTTCGACGTGCGCATCCCGATGCTGTTCCTGCAAGGCGCCCGCGACACGCTCGCGGCACTCGACCAACTGCGCCCGGTCTGCCACGGGCTCGGAGCGCGCGTCACGCTCCAGGTGCTTGCCGATGCCGACCACTCGTTTCACGTGCCGGCACGCAGCGGCCGCAACGACGCCCAGGTGCGCAGCGAGGCGCTCGATGCGCTCACCGCCTGGATCGACGGCTTTCTCTGAACGCCCCGTCTAACGACGCGTGTCGTCCCAGCTTGTTTCAGGGAGGCGCCCGCTCAGAAAAACGCCTGAATCCCGGTCTGCGCGCGGCCGAGCACCAGGGCGTGGATGTCGTGGGTGCCTTCGTAGGTGTTGACGGTTTCCAGGTTGCAGAGCACGCGCATCACGTGGAATTCTTCGCTGATGCCGTTGCCGCCATGGATATCGCGGGCGAGCCGCGCGATCTCCAGCGCCTTGCCGCAATTGTTGCGCTTCAAGAGCGAAATCGCCGGCGGCGACGCCTTGCCGGCATCGATCAGCCGCGACAGCCGCAGCGCCGCATGCAGGCCGAGCGCGATCTCGGTCTGCATGTCGGCGAGTTTCTTCTGCACGAGCTGATTGGCGGCGAGCGGCCGGCCGAATTGCTTGCGGTCGAGCGCATAGTCGCGGGCGCGGTGCCAGCAGAATTCGGCCGCCCCCATGGCGCCCCAGGCGATGCCGGCGCGGGCGACGTTGAGACAGCCGAACGGACCGGCCAGACCGGAAACGTTCGGCAACAGATTATCCTCGCCCACCACGGCGCCGTCGAGCACCACCTCGCCGGTGATCGAGGCGCGCAGCGACAGCTTGCCGTGAATCTTCGGCGTGGCGAATCCCTTGGTGCCGCGCTCGACCAAAAAACCGCGAATGCGGCCGTCGAGCTTGGCCCAGATCACCGCGACGTCGGCGACCGGCGCGTTGGTGATCCAGGTCTTGTTGCCGGTGAGCCGGAAACCGCCGGGCACTTTTTCGGCGCGCGTCGTCATCGAACCGGGATCGGAGCCGTGGTCGGGCTCGGTCAGCCCGAAGCAGCCAAGGAGCTCGGCCTTGGCCATCTTGGGCAGATATTTGCGGCGCTGCGCCTCGCTGCCATAAGCGTAGATCGCCTGCATGGCGAGCGAGGATTGCACCGACATCGCCGAGCGGAAGCCGGAATCGACGCGCTCCAGTTCGCGCGCGATCAGGCCGTAGCACACATAATTGAGGCCGGCGCCGCCATATTCGGCCGGAATGGTCGAGCCAAGGAGCCCGAGCTCGCCCATCTCGCGCGCGATC
>JASHSE010000629.1 GCA_030036975.1 Xanthobacteraceae bacterium
AAGCCAAAGCGGCGGCGATGCCGTTCGACCGTTGGGTCGCCGCGTTCCGCGCCAAAGCCGAAGCGCGCGGCATCACGGAGGCGACCTACACGCGCGTCATGCACGGCATCAAACCCGACATGACCGGCGTCAAGGCGATCGGCAATCAGCCGGAGTTTCATGAAGAGCTGTGGCAGTATCTCAACCGTCGCGTCTCCGACTGGCGCATCATCGCCGGGCGGCAGAAGGCGAAAGAATACGCGCCGCTGTTCGCCCGCATCGAGCGCGATTTCGGCGTCGCGCCGTCGATCATGCTCGGCGTCTGGGGCATCGAGTCGGCGTTCGGCGATCCGGTGGTGCAGAAGAACCACATGCGGCCGATTTTCCCCTCGCTCGCAGCGCTGGCCTGGGCCGAGCCGCGGCGCCGCGCCTATTGGCAGGGCGAGCTGATCAACGCACTCGACATCGTGCAGCGCGGCTGGAGCACGCCGGACGAGATGGTCGGCTCCTGGGCCGGCGCCATGGGCCACACCCAGTGGATGCCGGAAGTTTGGCTGCATGTCGGCATCGACTACAACGGCGACGGCAAGGTGTCGCCGTTCGGCCCGCCCGACGACGCGCTCGGCTCGACCGCGAAGTTTCTGGTCGAGCGCGGCAAATATCGCCGCGGCGAGCCGTGGGGTTTTGAAGTGCGCATGCCGGAGCATATCCGCGGCGACCGCGCCCGCACCTATGCGGCCTGGCAGGCGCTCGGCGTGCACCGCGCCGACGGCGAAGTTTTTCCGCAAGCCGACGCCAAGGCGCGGCCCTGGGTGCCGGTGCCGGGCGGACCGGCGTTTCTGCTCGGTGCCAATTTCTTTGCCGTCAAAACCTACAATCCGGCGATGAGCTACGCGCTGGCGCTCTGTCATCTCGGCGACCGCTGCGTCGGCGGCGCGCCGTTCGTGCAGAAATTTCCCGGCAGCGAGCGCGCACCGACCTTGGCCGAAGTCGAGGAGATCCAGCGCCGGCTCACCGCGCTCGGCTACGACACCGGCGGCGCCGACGGCCGCATCGGCAACGACACCATGCTGGCGGTGCAGAACTATCAGAAGAAAGTCGGCATCGAGCCGGCCGACGGCTATGCTGGCGTTGGCCTGCTCGGACGGCTGCGTCAGGGGTCATGAAACGCATTGGCCGTTTGCACTTCCGCTCGTCCCCGCAAAAGCGGGGACCCAGAACTGGATTCCCGCTTGTGCGGGAATGAGCGGAATTGATCGGCCTGGCGATAACCGCCTTGAGAATTACCGCGCGATCCGGTTGGATGCGGCCTACTCAGCCCCAAAACTCCTGAGCACGAGGAACCGCCCGCATGACGCCTCCCCCATCCGCGACCGCTGCCGCCCGCGCCGAGACCAAAGCCGATCCGGCGGTCGCCGGCCTCGAGCGCCCGACGCCGGCCGGCGCCAACGCGCCGGGCTTCGGCTCCGACGTCATCGCCGACGCGCTGCGCTTGCTCGACATCCCGTATATCGCGCTCACCCCCGGCGCGAGCTATCGCGGCCTGCACGATTCCATCGTCAATTATCTCGGCAACTCGAAACCGCAGATGCTGCTCTGCCTGCATGAGGAGGCGGCAGTCGCCATCGCCCAGGGCTATGCCAAGGTCACCGGCAAGGCCATGGTGACCGCGGTGCATTCCAATGTCGGGCTGATGCACGCCTCGATGGCGATCTTCAACGCCTGGTGCGACCGCATGCCGGTGGTGGTGCTCGGCGCCACCGGGCCGGTCGACGCGGTCAAGCGCCGGCCGTGGATCGACTGGATCCATACCGCGCGCGATCAGGGTGCGCTCATCCGCGAATACACCAAGTGGGACGATCAGCCGGCATCGCCTGGCGCGGCGCGCGAAGCGATTTTGCGCGGCACCTGGATTGCCAACACCGTGCCGCACGGTCCGGTCTACATCAATTTCGACGCCGAACTGCAGGAGGCGAAAGTTTCCGACCCGCTGCCGTCGATCGATCCGGCGCGCTACATGCCGCCGGTCACGACCGCGGCGCCGGCCGAGCTCGTTCGTCAAGCGGCGGCGCTGCTTAAGGACGCCAAGCAGGTGCTCATCCTCGCCGGCCGCGCCTCGCGCAGCGAAGACGCCTGGGACGCGCGCGTAAATCTTGCCGAGGCACTTAATGCGCGGGTCGTGACCGATCTGAAAATCGGCGCCAGCTTTCCGACCGATCATCCGCTCTACGCCGGCGCGCCGCGCGCGATCACGCCGGACGCCGTCGAGGGCCTCAACAACGTCGACGTCGTGCTCAGCCTCGATTGGGTCGATCTCGGCGGTGCGCTGCGTCATTGGGGTCCGTCGCCGTCGGTCAAGGTCGTGCAGGTTTCGCTCGACCACCGCATCCACAATGGCTGGAGCATGGACCACCAGGCGTTGCCCGCCGTCGATCTGCTCCTTTCCGCCGATCCCGACCTCGTGGTGCCGGAGCTGCTGAAAGAAATCGGCAAGAGCACGAAACCGCACGGTGTACCGGCGCCGCGCAAAACCTCCGACAAGGAGCCCACCGGCTTCACCAACGAGCACATTGCGCGTGCACTGCGTAAAGTGCTTGCTGACCGGCTGGTGACCTACACGCATCTGCCGCTGTCCTGGGACGACAGCTGGCTGACGTTCAAGCATCCACTCGATTACATCGGCTCCGACGGCGGCGGCGGCGTCGGCGGCGGCCCCGGCATCTCGGTCGGCGCCGCTTTGGCGCTCAAAGGCTCCGGCCGGCTGCCGATCGCGATCTGCGGCGACGGCGACTTTCTGATGGGCGTCACCGCAGTGTGGACCGCCGTGCATTACAAGATCCCGCTCCTGTTCGTGCTCGCCAACAACCGCTCGTTCTATAACGACGAACTGCATCAGGAGCGGATGGCGCGCGCGCGCAACCGCCCGGTCGAGAACAAGTGGATCGGCCAGCGCATGGCCGAGCCGGAAGTCGATCTCGCCGCCATGGGCCGCGCGCAAGGCGCCGTCGGCTTCGGCCCGATCACCAAGCCGGCCGACCTCGCGCCGGCCTTGCAGAAGGCCATTGCCGAAGTTGACGCCGGCAAGGTCGCCGTGGTCGATGTGCGGGTCGAGCCCGGCTACACCGCAATCATGACCCAAGCCATGGTCCGCGGCAAAAGCTGACGTTCGTCATTCCGGGGCGCGCCGCAAGGCGGCGTGCTCGCCGAATTGCACAAACTCAATTACGACACCGCCGCCGCAGACTCGCCGCCATCGATGGCGGCGCTGCGCATCATGGCGCCACTGTCCCACATCCTGTTCGGCACCGATTATCCGCTCGTGAAACCCGCCGAAGGCGTCCGACATTTGGGCGAAGATCCGCTCTCCGACGCCGACCGCGCCGCCATCGACCGCACCAACGCACTCGCGCTGCTGCCGCGGCTCAAAGGTTAGCTGCACCCCTGTTCACCTCATCTTGAGGTGGTCGCAGAGCGGCCCTCGAAGGATGCGGGCATCCGAATCGGCTATAGCCAATTCGGACACTAAAGACTTGCCGAAACCGGGCATGCCCGATTTCGGATGCGCCGCGGCCTCGCCCTTCGAGGCTCGCGCTACGCGCGAGCACCTCGGCGTGAGGACGAAGACTTGCAGCGGGCCGTTTGTTGTTTGCATCATACCGTGATCTTCCCTTCCAGATAAAGCACGGCGCGACCGGCGATGCTGACGCGGTCGCCGTCGAGCGCGCAGCGCAAGGCACCGACCCGGCGCGATAGTTGGCGCGCTTCGAGTTCGTTTTTGCCAAGGCGCTTGGCCCAATAGGGCACCAGCGTGCAGTGCGACGAGCCGGTCGCCGGGTCTTCGGCAATGCCCTGCGCCGGCGCAAAGAAACGCGAAACGAAATCGACACCGTCTTCGCCCGGCGCAGTGGCGATCGCCCCCCAGCATTCCGGTATCTTGGCGAGTGCGGCGAAATCGGGATCGAGCGCGGTGACTTCGGCGGCGCTGTCGTAAACCAGCAGGTGATCGCGTGCGCGCAACACTTCGCGTGGCTTGCCGCCAAGCGCGGCGAGCAGGCCCGACGGCGCCTCGACCGGAACGGCCGGCCGCGAGGGAAAATCCATCACCAGCCGATCGCCGCGGCGGCCGACGGTCAGTGTGCCGGCTTTGAGCGTGCGAAAGCCGACGCTCTGGCGCTGTGGCTCAAGAAACGAAAATACGACGTGCGCCGCGGCGAGCGTGGCGTGCCCGCACAAGTCGACCTCGACGGCGGGCGTGAACCAGCGCAACGCGTAATCGGCGCCGTCGCGCACGAAAAAGGCGGTCTCGGCCAAATTGTTCTCGGCCGCGATCGACTGCATGGTCGCGTCCGGCAGCCATTGCGGCAGCGGGCAGACCGCGGCCGGATTGCCGCCGAACAGCTTTTCCGCAAACGCATCAACTTGGTATATCGGCAGGCGCATTTTCGGCCTCGGTCGGTTTTATGGAACGGCTCTATTGGCACAACCGCGCGCGCCCCGCTATGTACAGGTCTTCATTTCCTCGTCATGTACAGTTCGTCACGTCCTCGTAAGAGAATCTGAAATGGCAAAACTTCAGCTCTCCGTCGCCGTCGGCGACTATGACCGCACCCGGCCGCTGATCGACGGCGCCGTGCAGATCGACGGCGTCGATCCGGTGTTCATGACCTTGGTGCCGGAAGAGATTTTCTTCCGCGCCTTTCGCGCCGCCGCGTTCGACATCTGCGAAGTGTCGCTGTCGAGCTACACGGTCAAGAGCGCGGAGCGCAATTGTCCCTACATCGCGGTGCCGGCCTTCGTGTCGCGCGCCTTCCGCCACACCTCGATCTATGTGCGCAAGGACCGCATCAAAAAGCCGGCGGACCTGAAGGGGCGCAAGGTCGGCGTGCCGGAATATCAGCTCACCGCCAACGTGTGGGCGCGCGCGTTTCTGGAGGACGATTACGGCGTCAAACGCTCCGACATTCACTGGATCCGCGGTGGCATCGAGCATGCCGGGCGGCCGGAGAAGATTTCGATCAAGCTGCCCGCCGGCGTGCGGCTCGACGACGCGCCTGCCGGCAAGACCATTTCGGCGCTGCTCGAAGACGGCGCGATCGACGGTTTCATTGCGCCGCGGCCGCCGACGTTGATCGAGAGTGGCCATCCGCATATCGGCTGGCTGTTCGACGATCCGACCGCGGTCGCCAAGGATTATTTCAAGCGCACCGGCTTTTTTCCGATCATGCACGCGCTCGGCATCCGCCGCGAATTGGCCGAGCGCCATCCGTGGCTGCCGGGCGCCGTGCTCAAGGCATTCGAGGCGGCGCGGAAGGCGGCGCTCCAAAAACTCTCCGACACCTCGGCCACCAAGGTGACGCTGCCGTTCGTCGAGGAGCGGCTTGCCGAAGCGCGCGCGCTGATGGGCCACGATTTCTGGTCCTACGGCGTCGAGCCGAACCGCAAAGTGCTCGATTATTTTTTGTCTCAGCACCACGCCGAAGGCCTGTCCTCGCGGCGGCTTTCGGTCGACGAGCTGTTTCATCCGGCGACCTACGAAACGTTCAAGTTATAAGACTTGCCCCTCATACTGAGGCGCTCGGCGCGCTGCGCTCGCGCCTCAGGATGAGGAAATAGGGGGCGAGCAAACTCGTTCTCGCGATGCGGTTTTTTGCATCCGAGGTCTGCGGCACGGCACGGAAAAAAGACGCCGAGCGGAATCGCGTCACGCCGAAGTTTTCAAGACCGGGCGGTAGGACCGGCTTCGGCTCGATCAGGCTTGGCGCATTCCTGTAGCCCGGATGAGCGAAGCGATATCCGGGAGCGGCATTGCAATCTTCACTGTCGTCCCCGGGTATCGCTTCGCTCACCCGGGCTACGAAGAAAAGAAACAAATAAAAACAAGGCAGGCGGAACGCTGGCAGACGCCAACTGCAACCTCCGCACCTCCGGCTCGCTGCGCTCGCCACCTCCCCGCAAGCGGGGGAGGATGTTTGTTCAAATCCGATTCGGGAACTTGATGATGAAGTTGTCGCGGTTCGGCATCTTCACCTTGGGCAGCATCTGCGCGTTCATCGGCTCGTCGTCGGGAATGAGCTTGTTGCCGGCGAGCAGATAAGCGCAGAGCGCGTAGACCTCGTCGTCGCTCAAGGTGCGCGGCGCCGGCCATGGCATGGCGCGGCGGATGTAGTCGAACAAAGTGGTCGCCTGGCCCCAGAAGTTGGCGATGGTCTTATTTGACGCAATGCCGTGCGCGGTGAGCGACGGGTTGCCGATCAGCATGTTGGCGATGCCGCCTTTGGCGCCCTGGCCGTGACAGAGCGCGCATTTGTCGTCAAACAATTTTGCGCCTTGCGCGGCGGTGCCGCTGCCGGGCGGCAGGTTGGCGCCGTCGGGCAGGACGGTGATGTCCCAGGCTTTGAGGTCCGACGGCGAGATCGGCTTGCCGAGCCCGGGCGTGTTTTCGGCCGCGCGCGCGGCGGCCGGCGCGAACGCGAGGGCGGCGGTGACGAGAAGCGAGAGAGCGAACGAACATCCGCTCATTCCCACGTCCGGCAACAGCGGCGAGTAGTTGCGAGGCCGGGGCACTTCGGCCGACATCCTTCGAGGGCCGCTCCGCGGCCAGCTCAGGATGCGGACCTAATGTGGAGCCCCGAACGGATCGGCGGGCGCGATGTCGGCGAGCTTGAACTGCACGCGCTCCTCGCCGTTCCAGCGGTCGAGCGCGAACGTGCCGGCGGCGTGGACCTGCCGGCTGCGGTTTTGCAAGAGTGCGGCGCCGAGTTTTTGGCCGGCGGCGCGAAACGCGATGGCGTTGACGGCGGAGCCGTCGCCCGACTTGAGCCGTACGCGTATATGTGCCTGGCCGACTTCCTCGGCAAAGGCGATGGTGTGCGCCGGCAGCGCGATCAGCGGCTCCGGATTGCCCGAGCCGAACGGGCCGGCGCGGCCGATCAGCGCGACGAGTTCGGCATTGGCCGCAGCCGCGCTCACCGCGCCGTCGATCAACAGCCCGCTGGCGCGGCGCGCAGTCTCGACGTCGGCCGCGAGCGTCGATTCGAGATAGCCGCGCAGCGGCGCCAGCATGTCCTTGCGCAAGGTGACGCCGGCCGCCATGGCGTGGCCGCCGCCTTTGATGAGCAAACCGTCGGTCACCGCGCGCCGCACCGCGCGGCCGATATCGACGCCGACGATCGAGCGGCCCGAGCCGGTACCGACGCCGCCGGGCTCGAGCGCGATGGCAAAAGCCGGCCGGCCGAATTTTTCTTTCAGCCGCGCCGCGACGAGGCCGACAATGCCGGGGTGCCAGCCTTCCGCCGCCGTCACCACCACGGCGCCGCGTTCTTCCAGGCCGAGCGCCGCCATCGCCTCGGCTTCGGCCTGCGCCACGGTCTCAATCTCGATGGTTTGGCGCTCGCGGTTGAGCCGGTCGAGTTCGGCAGCGATCTTGGCCGCTTCGGTCGGATCGTCCTCGATGAGCAGCCGCACGCCGAGATCGGCGCGGCCGATGCGGCCGCCGGCATTGATGCGCGGCCCGAGCAAAAAACCGAGGTGCCAGGCTTCGGGCGGACCGTTGAGCCGCGCCACGTCCATCAGGCTGGTGTGGCCGGCGCGCTCACGGCGGCGCAGCGCGATCAAGCCCTTGGCGACGAAGGCGCGATTGAGCCCGACGAGCGGCACCACGTCGGCGACGGTGCCGAGCGCGACGTCGTCGAGCAGCGCCAGAAGATCAGGCTCCGAGCGCGCTGCAGTCCAAAAGCCGCGCTCGCGCAAGGTCCGGTTGACCGCCACCACGGTCATGAACACGAGCCCGACCGCGGCGAGATGGCCGAGCCCGGAAAGATCGTCGCGCCGGTTCGGGTTGACGATAGCGACGGCGGGCGGCAGCTGCTCGTCGGCCAAATGATGGTCGATGACGACGACGTCGACGCCGCGTTTTTGCGCCTCGGCGAGCGGCTCGATGCTGGTCGTGCCGCAATCGACGGTGACGATCAGCGTCGCGCCACGCTCGGCGAGCGAACGCACCGCCTCGCCGTTCGGCCCGTAGCCCTCGAACAAACGATCCGGAATGTAGATCAGCGGATCGAGGCCGCATTGGCGCAGAAAGCGCGCCAACAGCGCCGCCGAGGTCGCGCCGTCCACGTCGTAATCGCCGAAAATCGCCGTGCGCTCGCCGCGCATGACCGCAGCCGCGATCCGTGCGGCGGCCTGCTTCATGCCGGCGAGCACATGCGGATCGGGCATCGTGCGCTTGATGGTCGGATCGAGGAACGTCTCGACCGTATCGAGCTCGACGTTGCGGCCGGCAAGAATGCGCGCCAACAGCTCGGGCAAATCGTGGCGCTGCGCGATCGCCAGCGCCCGCGCCGCGGCGCGCTCGTCGAGCCGGTCGCGCCACGCGCGCCCGGTCGCGGAATTTTCGACGCCGAGGAAGAGGCGATTCGCCGACATGCCGATGACTTTAATGAATTCTGCGGGGACAAATAATATAGGAACCGACGCGCCCACCCGCTCGTCCCCGCGAAAGCGGGGACCCAGAACGGCTGGCAACAGTCAGCGGAATTTCACCTGGATTCCCGCTTTCGCGGGAATGAGCGGTAGGAGGAGCCGATCAAAACTTGTCAACCTGCCGGTGCTCGGCCCTGATCCAGCGCACCGTGCCGGTGACCGAGCGCATCACCACGGTTTCGGTCTCGATCACGCCCTTGCCGAACTTGACGCCGGACACCAATGGGCCGTCGGTGACGCCGGTCGCGGCGAACAGGCAGTCGCCCCTCACCATGTCCTCGATCTGATATTTCTTGCGCGGGTCCTTGATGCCCATGCGGCTGGCGCGCTCGCGCTTCTCGTCGGTATCGATGACGAGCCGCGCCTGCATCCGGCCGCCGATGCAGCGCAGCGCCGCCGCCGCCAGCACGCCTTCGGGCGCGCCGCCGATGCCGAGATAAATGTCGATGCCGGTCTTCTCCGGCTGCGCGGTGTGGATGACGCCGGCGATGTCGCCGTCGGTGATCAGGCTCACCGCGGCGCCGGCCTTGCGCACCGCCGCAATCAGCTCGGCGTGGCGCGGCCGGTCGAGGATCATGGCGGTGATCGCTTCGGGTTTTACGCCTTTGGCCTTGGCGAGATTGCGGATGTTCTCGTCGCCGGGCGCATCGAGATCGACCACGTCCTTCGGATAGCCGGGACCGATCGCGATCTTGTCCATGTAAATGTCGGGAGCGTGGAGGAGCGCGCCTTCGTCGGCCATGGCGAGCGTGGCGATCGCGCCCGGCATGTTCTTGGCGCACAACGTGGTGCCTTCCAGCGGGTCGACGGCAATATCGACCTTGGGCCCGAATTTGGTGCCGAGCTTTTCGCCGATGAACAGCATCGGCGCTTCGTCCATCTCGCCCTCGCCGATCACCACGGTGCCGTCGATCGGCAGGTTGCCGAGCTCGCGCCGCATGGCGTCGACCGCGGCCTGATCGGACTTCTTTTCTGCGCCACGGCCGCGCAGCCAGGCCGCGGCGACCGCCGCCCGTTCGGTCACTCGCGCGATTTCGATCGAGAAAATGCGTTCGATCATCGAGCTTGGCCGAACAGCGATCGACGCCATTTTTCCTCCCGTCGTTTGCGCCCTGCGGCGGCGTTTGCCGCGGCGGCCTAATTCTTCTCGATCCGGATCACCTGCGGCGAGCCCGAGATTACACGGTCGCGGCGCACCGCGGAAAGCGCT
>JASHSE010000630.1 GCA_030036975.1 Xanthobacteraceae bacterium
CGACCACAGCACGAGATCGGCCAGCTTGCCCTGCTCCACCGAGCCGATGAGTTTTGCAACGCCGTGCGCGATGGCGGGATTGATCGTGTACTTGGCGACGTAGCGCTTGACGCGCGCGTTGTCGTTGTCGCCCTTTTCGGCCGCCAGCCGGCCGCGCTGCTTCTTCATCTTGTCGGCGGTCTGCCAGGTGCGGATGATGACTTCGCAGACCCGGCCCATGGCCTGCGAGTCCGACGACATCATCGAGAGCGCGCCCAGATCGTGCAAGATGTCCTCGGCGGCGATCGTCTCCTTGCGGATGCGGCTTTCGGCAAAGGCGAGATCTTCAGCGATGGAAGGATCGAGATGGTGGCACACCATCAGCATGTCGAGATGCTCGTCGATGGTGTTGCGCGTATAGGGCCGCGTCGGATTGGTCGACGACGGCAGCACGTTTTTCAGTCCCGCCACCTTGATGATGTCTGGCGCATGGCCGCCGCCGGCGCCTTCGGTATGGAACGCATGGATGGTGCGGCCCTTGAAGGCCTTGATCGTGTCTTCGACGAAACCGGATTCGTTGAGCGTGTCCGTATGAATCATCACTTGCACGTCGTAGGCATCGGCGACCGCCAGGCAGCAATCGATCGCGGCCGGCGTGGTGCCCCAATCCTCGTGCAGCTTGAGCGCACAGGCTCCCGCCTTGATCATCTCTTCGAGCGCGGCCGGCCGCGACGCATTGCCCTTGCCGGCAAAGCCGAGGTTGACCGGAAACTCGTCGGCCGTCTGGATCATGCGGCCGATATGGAACGGCCCCGGCGTACAGGTGGTGGCGAACGTGCCGTGCGCCGGCCCGGTGCCGCCGCCCAGCATCGAGGTGATGCCCGACATCAGCGCCTCATTGACCTGCTGCGGACAGATGAAGTGGATATGCGTGTCGAAGCCGCCGGCAGTGAGGATTTTGCCTTCGCCGGCGATCACCTCGGTGCCGGGGCCGATGACGATGCTGATTCCGGGCTGGATGTCCGGATTGCCCGCCTTGCCGATCGCGGCCACGAGGCCGTCCTTGAGGCCGACGTCGGCTTTGACGATGCCCCAATGATCGAGGATGACGGCATTGGTGATGACGGTATCGGCCGCGCCCTGTCGGTTGGTGATCTGGCTTTGGCCCATGCCGTCGCGGATCACTTTGCCGCCGCCGAATTTCACCTCTTCGCCGTAGACAGTGAAGTCGCGCTCGACTTCGATGATGAGGTCGGTATCCGCAAGGCGTAGCCGATCGCCCGTAGTCGGGCCGAACATGTCGGCGTAAACGGCGCGGCTGATCTGTGCCGGCATGTTTTTTCCTCAGAGCTTGCCCATCACGGTTTTACGGAAGCCGTAGACCATGCGTTTGCCGGCGAGCGGAACCAATGTAACCTCGCGCGTCTGGCCCGGCTCGAAGCGCACCGCGGTGCCGGCGGCAATGTCGAGCCGCATGCCGCGCGCCTTGTTGCGGTCGAATTGCAGCGCCGGGTTGGTCTCGAAGAAATGGTAATGCGATCCGACCTGGATCGGCCGGTCGCCGGTATTGGCGACCGCGAGCGTCACGGTCTTGCGGCCTTTGTTGAGCTCGATCGTGCCTTCGCGGATGAACATTTCGCCCGGGATCATCGCGCCCTCATCGGATCGGCCGGTGCACGGTGACGAGCTTGGTGCCGTCCGGGAACGTCGCCTCGACCTGGACGTCGTGGATCATCTCGGCGATGCCGTCCATCACCTGCTCGCGGGTGAGCACATGGGCGCCCTGTTCCATCAGCTCGGCGACGCTCTTGCCGTCGCGGGCGCCTTCCAGGATGAAATCGGAGATCAGCGCCACCGCTTCGGGATGGTTAAGCTTGACGCCGCGCTCCAGGCGGCGCCGTGCCACCATCGCCGCCATGGCGATCAACAGCTTGTCCTTCTCGCGCGGCGTCAGTTGCATGGCGTCAGCTCAGCCACAGCCGCGGCGGTGTGGCACCGAGCGCAGTCAGGATACGGAAGAGGTCGCCGCGGAGCGCCGCATCGGTCGACGCCACCAGCCTGCCGACCATCAGTCCGTTCCAAGCCGACACGCCGATTTCGCCGCAACAAGACGACTCCATGGCGCGCACTGCTTGGACGGTGTCGTCGGCGGCGGGAATCTTCAACACAGTCGCAATGGCAATGCCTCCAGCGGCCATGGCGCGCTGCGCCAAAGGTTGCGCGATCTTGCCGTCCAGGCGGATCGCATCGGCAAACATCAGCGCGCCGTCGACGCGTACCCGCCAGCGATCGAGAAAAGACCCCGACGTTACGCTCTCGCCCATGGCGGAGCGGCCGAACACGACGGCCTCCAGCATCAAAAGACTGGCGTCGCGGGCAAGCGCGACGTCGATCGTCCGATAGAGCCGCATGCGGTCGAACAGGATCGTCTCCTGCGGCAGCCAGGCAATCGTAGCGCCGGCGCCGGCTTTGAGCTTCACCGTGATCTGCGTATCGGGTCCAAGCGAGCGGTAAATTTTCTCCGCAGCGGCTGTGGTGACGCTCAGCTGCGCCTGAGCGGCGGCCGTCATCGCGATCTCGGCGCGGTCGCCGCCGGCGAGCCCACCGGCCGTGTTGACAATGACCGCGTCGAGCATGTCGCGCCGCGCGCCATTGGGAAAGCGCACGCGCAGCATGCCCGCTTCGTGCACGCGCTCGGGCCGGGTTGCGCCCGAAACATGCCGGACCGACAGCGCGATCCGGCCCACCGCGCGATTCGCGGCAAAGACTTCATTCACTGCCGCGTTCGTCATGATCATTGGGCGAGATCCGGCAAGTGCTTCGTCAAATCGCCATGGCGCGGCGCAGGGCCGCTTCGTCGAGATCGTCGCGGCTCGCGGAATAAACGATCGCGCCCCGATCCATCACGGCGAAATGATCGCCGAGTTCGCGGGCAAAGTCGAGATATTGCTCCACCAGCACGATGGCGATCTTGCCGAGCGACCGCAGATAGGCGATGGCGCGGCCGATATCCTTGATGATCGACGGCTGAATGCCTTCGGTCGGCTCGTCGAGCAGCAACAGCCGCGGCCGCATCACCAGCGCACGGCCGATCGCCAATTGCTGCTGCTGGCCGCCGGACAGGTCGCCGCCGCGCCGGTGCAGCATGCCTTGCAGCACCGGGAACAGCGAAAACACGTCGTCCGGAATGCTGCGCTCGTGATGCGGCAGCGGCGCGAATCCGGTCCTGAGATTTTCCTCGACCGTCAACAGCGGAAAGATTTCGCGGCCCTGCGGCACGTAGGCGATGCCGCGGCGGGCACGCTCCGGCGGCCGCAGCGCGGTGATGTCGGCCTCTTCCCAGCGGATCGTGCCGCGGCTCACCGGGTACTGGCCGGCGAGCGCGGCAAGCAGACTCGTCTTGCCGACGCCGTTGCGGCCGAGCACGCAGGTGACTTTGCCGGGCTCGGCGCGAAGCGACACGCCGCGCAGCGCCCGCGCGGCGCCGTAAT
>JASHSE010000064.1 GCA_030036975.1 Xanthobacteraceae bacterium
CGGCCATTCGTGCTGACCAATCTGCGGCGCGGCGAAGGTTTGCCAAGCATCGTCGACTTCATCGAGCGCAAAGGCGGGCTCCTGAGACCATGACTCTCAATAGTTAACCTCATCCTGAGGTGCTCGCGCGCAGCGCGAGCCTCGAAGGATGCAGGCCGAGGCGCCGCGGCCTACATCCTTCGAGGCTCGCTTCGCTCGCACCTCAGGATAAGGGCAATGCTACGCGTTATCGTCAAACGTCGCTCTGACGCCTACGCCGCCAGCGCACGCGCCAGGTTTCCGATCACTTCCGCAATATCCTTCAGACCGTTGAGCCGCGGCGAGCCGGCCATGTGCGGTGTCAGGATGACATTGTCGAACTTAAGCAGCTCGTCGTCGGCGCGGCCGGGTTCCTCGTATTGGACGTCGAGCGCGAAGCCGCCCAGGCGGCCCGAGCGCAGCACCTCGAGCAAAGCTTCACGGTCGATGATTTCCGCGCGCGACACGTTGACGATGCAGGCGCCGGGTTTCATGAGCGCCAATCGCTCGCGATCTAAGAACCGCAACGTCGAGGCATCGAGCGGCAGCTGCGGGATCACCCAGTCGCTGTCGGCGAGCAGCGATTCAAGCGGCCGATAAGTCGCTTTGAGGCTGGCTTCGTCCGCGGCCGAAAGTCTGGTGCGCTGAAAATAAAGCACCGTCATGCCGAAGGCGACGGCGCGCAGCGCGATTTCCCGGCCGATCTCGCCAAGCCCGATGATGCCGATGGTGCTGCCGTTGAGCGCGCGCGTGCCGGAGAAGCGCCCCCAATTGGCGCCGGGCGTGTGGCGCCGGTCGAACGGCTTATAGTCGCGTCCGCGGCCGGCAAGCTGTGCGACGCTGATCAGGCCGGCGAGCTTGTGCACCTGCCGCGCCAGCATGAGCATCAGCGCGAAGGCGTGCTCGGCGCACGACATATTGGCGCGGCGGCGGATGCCCAAAACCTTGACGCCGCGGACGGTGCAGGCGGCCACGTCGATATTGCGCAACACCATGCCGTATTTGTGAACGGCTTTCAGATGCGGCGCCAGCGCCAGCTCCTCGACGCCGACCGTCAGCGCTTCGGTGACGACGGCCTCGGCTTTGGCGAGGTTGTCGCGCAATTGCGCTGCGGAAGAGACCAGCCTCACCTCGCTGGGGAACAGCGGCCCCGCCGCCTGTCGGATTTTTTCGCACCAGCCGCAAAAATCCGGCAGATCGGGCGACATGAAATCCGCAACCGCCGCCCTTCGTTCTTCCGACGTCGTCGGGTCCAGCACCACGCCGATCAGGCGCGCCCAAACGTCGTCTTCGACGACCAGGACTGGCTGAGTTGCGCGCATTGCCGGGCTCTCGATCGCTTCTCAGCGGCAGCGGCAGCCAGTTTGCATCTGCGCGTCAAAACGGCAAGCTATATCGGCCGGCGTCCGTAGGTGGGCCGAAGCGTTGAAGGAGAGCAGTTTCCATGCCGACCATCATCGACATCCATCCGCACATCGTTTCGCCCGACACCAAGCGCTATCCGCTCGATCCGCTCGGCGGCACGCAATCGGCCTGGTCGAGCGAGCGGCCGACCACATACCAGGACCTGATAAAGGCCATGGACCAGGCGGGTGTCGACAAGGCCGCCATCGTGCATTCCTCGACCGCTTACGGCTACGATAACAGCTATGCGGCGGATGCGGTCGCCGCGGTGCCGTCGCGTTTCACCGGCGTCTATTCGATCGACGTGATGGCGCCCGACGCGGTGAAGACGTTCGATTACTGGCGCTCGCGCGGCTGCACCGGCATGCGGCTGTTCACCTCCGGCTCGACCTTGCCGGATCAGGCGACGTGGTTTGTCGATCCCAAGACCTATCCGTTCTGGGAGCACGCGGCGGCGAACAACATTCCGGTGTGCATGCAGATGAAGCAGGAGGGCCTGCCGCTGTTGCGTCGGATCATGGACCGATTCCCCAAGGTGACGATCATCCTCGATCATCTGGCGCGTGTGCCGTTCGAGGACGGACCACCCTATACGGCAGCCGCCGCGTTTTTCGGGCTGGCCAAATACGACCAGGTTTATCTCAAGATCACGCCGGTCAACTGGCAGCCGAAAAGCTGGGGTAAAGGCGCGCCGGACAGCTTCTTCGGCAAGGTCGTCGACATCTTCGGCGCTTCCCGCATCGCCTGGGGCTCGAACTTTCCGAATTCGGTCGGCACGCTGTCCGAGATCCTGGCGGCCGCCCGGCGAGCCTTCTCGTTCGCCAAACCATCCGATCAGGATTGGATTTTCGGCAAGACCGCGCTGATGCTGTATCCTGTGTTGGCGAAGTGACAAGGGAAACATGTTCATGCCGACTGCGACAAAACTCAGCCTGCACACCATGCTGGGCAATTATCCGAACACCAAGCCGCTCAAGGACGGCGCGATAAAATCCGCGCTGGTCGATTTCGACTTCGTCGAGGTCAAGGTCGCCAACACCCTGTTCAAGTCGGTGGTGCGTGACGCCCGGTACGACGTCGCCGAGCTTGCCATTGCGACCTATTTGCAGGCGAAATCCTTCAACAAGCCGTATGTGCTCATTCCCGCCGTCATCGTCAGCCGCGGCCAGCACCACACCATCGCGTATAACGGCGAGCGCGGCCCGCTCGCGCCCTCCGCGCTGAACGGCAAGCGCGTCGGCGTGCGCGCCTATACGGTGACGACCGGCACCTGGGTGCGCGGCATTCTGGCGAGCGATTACGGCATCGACATCGACGGCATCGAATGGATCACGTTCGAGGATCCGCACGTCGCCGAGTATCGCGATCCGGCCTTCATCAAACGCGCGCCGGCCGGCAAGGACATGGTGCAAATGCTGCTCGACGGCGAGATCGACGCGGCAATCGTCGGCGACAAGCTGCCCGATCCGCGGCTCAAGCGTCTGATTGCCGATCACGAGGCGGCGGCGAAGCGCTGGGCCGAGCGCCATGGCGGCGTGCCGATCAACCACATGGTGGTGGTGCGCGAGAGCCTGTCGCGGTCGCGCCCCGACGTGGTGCGCGACGTGTTCCGGCAACTGCACGAGAGCAAGCGCGCCGCCGGCCTGCCGGACGGCGGTCCGCTCGATCCATATCGCTTCGGCGTCGAAGCTTGCCGGCCGATTCTCGAGATCATCATCGACTTCTGCCACCGGCAGAAGCTCATCGACCGCCGCATGGCGGTCGACGAGTTGTTCGATGACACGACCCGCGCGCTGAAGATCGGCGCCTGAGCGTTCGGCCGATGACCAGCAAGCCAAACAACCGCACCGAGCCGCTGTGCGAGGCGGCGGGAACCGCGCTCGCCAATGTGGTGCGCATTCTCCTGTTTCATACCGATATTCGCGAGTTCTATCCGGTCATCAAAGCGTGGGAGCGCCGGCTTGGCGGATGTCCGCTGCCGTTTTCGGCCATCGAGGTCCCTGGGTCGCTGCCGGTTCCCGGCGCCACCGTGATGATGGAAGCCTGGGTTTATGCGCCGTGACCGATCCTAAAAGACGAACTGTCCGGCGGCCGTTGCAAGCGGCTGCCGTTTGCGTCGTGGAAGTGCGGCGCCGCTGCCGGGTTCCTGGCGCCATGATGATGAACGCGTATTCATCCAACATCTGTTCAGCATAAAAATTGCGGCATGCGCGACTTTTACTTTCTTTCGGCTGTCAGCGTGCTAGCCTGTGCAGAGCCGGAGTCGGCTTTACGCCTGGGAGGCGACAATTTCGCCGAGCCTAAGCAGGGATTGGCTCCACGTTTCCACACGTGCCATCGGCGCGCCTGCGGTCGTTCAGATATGCCGCGTGTGGCGCGCACGAATTTGTTTGCTCTTGTTCGTTTGGCTGTTCGCTTCGGCCGGGGTCTTGCTCGGCGCGGCTGACGCGCGCGCTCACGTGAAGCGCCCGCAGCAGCCGCGGCATCACCACATCGCCAAAGCCGGCCATTCCAAGCACGGTTCGCGTGAAGCAAAAAAAGCAAACAAAACAAAAAAAACAAAGAAGGCAAAAGAGGAAAACAAAGCAAAAAAAACCGAGGCGGGTGCGTTTCCGCTGCCGGTCGAGCGGCCCGCGGCGGCCGACCTGCCGCCGAGCCTTGCGGCGGTGCGAGACGCGCTCGACCTGATCGGCCGCGACAAGTTCGCCGACGCGACGGCGCTCGAGAACTCGATTGCCGATCCGGTCGCCCGAAATCTGGTCGAGTGGGCGCTCTTGCGCCGCGCCGACACCGAAGTCGGCTTCGAGCGCTATGACGATTTCATCGCCGCCAATCCGGATTGGCCGAGCCTGCCGCTGTTCCGCCACCGCGCCGAAGCCGCGCTGTGGCGCGGGCATCCCGACGCTGCCACGGTGCAGCGTTTCCTCGCGCGCGAACCAGCGCGCCAACCGGAGAGCGCTCTCGGCCAGCTCGCGCTTGCCCGCGCGTTGCTGAGCGAAGGCGACCGCGAACAAGCCGAGCGCGAAGTCCGCGCGGTGTGGCGGTCGGCGCCGCTGTCGGACGAAACCGAAGCCGCCGTGCTCGACGCGTTTCCCGACGTGGTGACCCGCGCCGACAACATGGCGCGCATGGACCGGCGCATCGGCGCCAAGCAGTTCGGCGCCGCGATGCGTGCGGCCAAACGTTTGGGTGACGATCAAGTTGCCATCGTCAAGGCCTGCGCCGCCGCCGAGGCGAAAGCCGGCAACGGCGGCAAGCTGCTCGATGACGTGCCGGCATTGGTGCGCGACGATCTAGGCTACGCCCTATGCCGCATCCATTGGCTCTTACGCAACGATTCGCCGGGCTCGAACATTCATGGCCGCATCGTCACGCCGAAAGCGGATGTAGCGCTGGCGGCGAAGCTCGCGCTCGGCGGATCGCCGGACGATCTGCAGCAGCAGGACACCGACGAATGGTGGCGCGAGCGCCGCGCCCTGGCGCGCAAGCTGCTCGACCTCGGCGACGCCGCCACCGCGTATCAGGTCGTGGCCAAGGCGGCGCTGCCGGCCAATCCCTACTATCGCGCCGAAGCGCATTTCATGGCTGGTTGGATCGCGCTTCGCTTTCTCGACGACGCCGAGACGGCGGCCGGGCATTTTGCGCACATCGACGACGGCCAGACCGATCCGCGCATTCTGGCACGCGCCGCCTATTGGCGCGGCCGTGCCGCCGAAGTTTTGGGCCAGATCGGCGAGATGCGCGCCCAGTACGAGGCCGCCAGCCATTATCCCACCGCCTATTACGGCCAGCTGGCGCGCGCCCGGCTCGGCCTCGACGCCATGACGCTGCACGCGCTGCCATCAGTACCGGCTTCGAGCGGAGGCGACGTCGTCGATGCGGCTGCGATGCTTTACAGAATCGGCGAGCACGACTGGGCGCTGCGGTTTATTTCCGACCTGGCCAAGGACAGCAGCGATGCCGGCGCGCTCGCTTCCGTGGGCAAGCTCACCGCGCAATATCATGACGCGACGGCAATGCTGATCGTCGGCAAGACCGCACTGGATCGCGGCATGCCGCTCGACCAGCTTGCGTTCCCCGATTTCGGCGTGCCGTCCTACAGCGCCGTCGGGCCGGCGCTGGATCGCGCGATCGTTTATTCGGTCGTGCGCACCGAAAGCGCGTTCGATCAGCACGACCGATCATCGGCCGATGCCGTCGGGCTCATGCAGGTGACGCCGGGCGCCGGCCGCGACACCGCCAAGCGCTTCGGCGTGCGCTACGATTGGCACCGCATGGTGACCGACGCAGTCTACAACACGCAGATGGGCGCCGCCGAGCTCGCCGCGCTGCTCAAGGAGTATCGCGGCTGCTACGCGCTCGTGTTTGCCGCCTACAATGCCGGCCGCGGCCGCGTCGCGCAATGGCTGGCGCTGCATGGTGATCCGCGTGATCCCAAGGTCGACGCGATCGACTGGATCGAGCGCATTCCGTTCGCCGAGACGCGCAACTACGTCGAGCGCGTTCTCGAAAATCTGCAGGTCTACCGCGCCCGCTTCGACGCCAAGCTGGCAACAGCCGCGCCCGACGGCAATCACGCGCCCGACGCCGGCCGCGCCACGAGCTACGTCGAAGCGCTCCCGCATTGACGCTTGGTCTCCGCCCGTGCGGAAGAGTGTCGGCTAAGCACGGCGACGCTTGTCTCAACTTTATCTTCGCCACACGTAGGTGATCGGAACGGTGAATGTGATATTGGCGCCGGCAGGTGGCGCTGGCAGCGGCGAGGCGCGTCTGAACATTTCAAGCGCTGCGGCATCAAGCGCGGCCGACGTGGAACTCTTGACGATCCGGCTGCTGAGCACATTGCCCTGCCGATCGATGGTGACTTTCACGGTGACAACACCGCTGACGCCACGCGCCTGCGGTGGGTAGAACTTGAAGCGACTGAGCTGGATCGCGACCGCAATTGCCCACGCGGCGAGCTCTTGCGACGGCGACGCGACCGGCGGCGTCGACGGCGCCGGCACGGCCGGCCGCGGTTGAGGTATCTGCTGCGCGCTGGCCGCAGCGGTCGACATAACCAAGAGCGCTGCCGTTGCCAACGCGGTGAGCTCGCTGCTGCCCCGCATTTTCAAGTTGCCGCCGGTTTGTCTCGTCACCATGGCGACACCGTCAGATCTCTGCGAGAACAAGTAGCCGCGGCGCGGCCCTATCTTCACCTCTGCCCTGCCGCGCGGAAAGCTGAAACTCACCGATCCCGGATCTTGTCCATCAGCGGCTTGTCCTGGCCGCCGTCGATCTCGATCATGGTGCCGTTGATGAAGTGGGCGAGGTCGGAGGCGAGGAACGTCACCAGGTTGGCCACTTCCTCGCTCTCGGCGATGCGGCCGAGCGGAATGCTGGCCGGCGCCAGCTTGTCGGCCTCGTCGAAGCTGATGTTCATGTCGCGCGCCATCGCGTTGACCAGGCCGGTCCAGCGCTCGGTGCGCACCGGCCCGGGATTGACGCAGACGAAACTGATATTGTCCTTGCCGTATTGCGAAGCGAGCGACAGCGTCAGATTCTGGCCCGCCGCATTGGCGGCGCCGGGCGCGATCTCCCAGTATGACACCTTCACGCCGTCGTTGCCGATGACGTTGACGACGCGGCCTTTCCCCTGCTTTTGCATGATCGGCAGCACGTGCTTCGTGCAGCGCACGTAGCCCATGAATTTCAGCTGCAGCGCGCTCGCCCATTCCTCTTCTTTCAGATGCGCGATGACGCCGCCGGGCGCCGAGCCGGCATTGTTGACCAGAATGTCGATGCGGCCGAGCGCGGCGTGCGCCTTGCTGATGAAATTCTCGCCGTCGGCCGGTTTGGTGAGATCGGCGACGATCGGTACGATCTGACGGTTGGTTGCGCGTGAGATTTCTGCCGCGGTTTCCTCCAGCGGCCCGTTGTTGCGCGCGCAGATCGCGACATCGACGCCTTCGCGGGCGAACGCCCACGTCACCGCCTTGCCGATGCCCGCGCTGGCGCCGGTCACGACCGCCTTCTTTCCCGTCATCTGCAAATCCATGGCTTCCCTCCCTAAGCCACCGCCCGCGATAGCCGCAGCATCAGCTTATTACGCTTCTCTCGAAAGGGTAACTCCTCGCTCACATCCGGCGCAATGTTACCGACGTCGAGCGCAGCGCAGAAAGCGTATCGACTGGGGGTATATGGGGCAATTGACTTGTCAGAGCATTTCCCGATCGGACCGCATCAGCGGCGTCATTGCGAGGCGCCCCGAAGGGGCGACGAAGCAATCCAGAAGCTTGGGCAAGCCGCCCTGGATTGCTTCGCTTCCGCCCCTTTGCGCTACGCGCTTCGGCGCGACTCAAACCGCGTCGTAGCTCGCGCAGGCGGGTCGCTTGCAATGACGATTCATCATCGTCGGGAAACGCTCTATATCCTATACGCTTGGAGATGCAGCGCTTGATCAGCTCGCTTTGCCGAACCGATCGTCGAGCGAATAGCCGGCGCCGCGCACGGTGCGGATCGGATCGCCGGGGTGGCCGCGGTTGAGCGACTTGCGCAGCCGGCCGACGTGGACATCGACGGTGCGCTCGTCGATATAGACCTCGCTGCCCCAGACGCCGTCGAGCAATTGCTCGCGGGAAAACACCCGGCCGGGACGTTCCATCAGAAATTCCAGCAGGCGGAATTCAGTCGGACCGAGTTCGACCGGGCGGCCGGCGCGCGACACGCGCTTCTTCTCGCGGTCGAGCTCGAGGTCGCCGATCGCGAGCAGCGTGGCGACGCGTTCCGGACTGGCCCGCCGCAACAGCGCGCGGATGCGTAGGAGCAGCTCCGGCACCGAGAACGGCTTGACGATGTAATCGTCGGCGCCGGTCGAAAGTCCGCGCACGCGCTCGCTCTCTTCGCCGCGCGCGGTGAGCATGATGATGGGCAGCCCCTGGGTCTGCGGCCGGGCCCGCAGCCGGCGGCACAATTCGATGCCGGACAGGCCGGGCAGCATCCAGTCGAGCACCACGAGGTCGGGCGTGGTTTCGCGCAGCCGCGTCTCCGCGTCGTCGCCGCGGGCCACGGCGTCGACCTCGTAGCCTTCGGCCTCGAGGTTGTAGCGCAACAGCGTGGTCAGCGGCTCCTCGTCCTCGACGATGAGGATATTGGCGGTCATCACAGCCTCGCGGTCATCGCTGCATCAGCGCCGAAGGAAAACTCGTGGTGTCGCCCTTGGGGCGCTGGTCGGTGATCGGGCGACCCTCGATCATGAAGTAGACGGTCTCGGCGATGTTGGTGGCATGATCGCCCATGCGCTCGATGTCCTTGGCGCAGAACATCAAATGCATGCAGAACGTGATGTTGCGCGGGTCTTCCATCATGTAGGTGAGCAGCTCGCGAAACAGCGAGGTGCACAGCGCGTCGATTTCGGCATCGCCGCTCCACACCGCGAGCGCCGCCTGCAGGTCGCGGCTGCCGTAGGCGTCGAGCACCTGCTTGATCTGCGCCAGCACCAGCTCGGCCATATGGTCGACGCCGCGGATCAGCGTCTGTGGGTAGAGGTCGCCGCCAAGCGCCACCACACGCTTGCCGATATGCTTGGCATGATCGCCGATGCGCTCGAGGTCGTTGGCCACGCGCATGGCACCGACGACCTCGCGCAAATCCACCGCCATCGGCTGGCGCCGCGCGATGGTGAGGATCGCCTTCTCCTCGATGTCATGCTGCATGATGTCGATGGTGCCGTCGGTGCCGATCACCCGTTCGGCCAGCTCGGTGTCGCGCTCGAGCAGCGCGTTGGTGGCGTCGGCGATCTGCTTTTCGACGAGGCCGCCCATCTCCGCAACCTTGCGGGCGAGCTCCTGCAGATCGCTGTCGAAGGCCCGGGCGGTGTGATCGATCCTGGCGCTGTATTCGGTCATGGGGCTCTGCCTTGTGCCTTACCCACGATCACCCGAAGCGGCCGGTGATGTAATCCTGGGTGCGCTGATCGTGCGGCGCGGTGAACATTTTGCTGGTCTGGTCGAACTCGATCAGCTCGCCGAGATACATGAAGGCGGTGTACTCCGAAACCCGCGCCGCCTGCTGCATGTTATGGGTGACGATGACGATCGTATAGTCTTCGGTCAATTCGTCGATCAACTCCTCGATCTTGGCAGTCGCGATCGGATCGAGCGCCGAACACGGCTCGTCGAGCAGGATCACTTCCGGCCGCACCGCCACGGTGCGGGCGATGCACAGCCGCTGCTGCTGCCCGCCGGACAGGCTCTGGCCGTTGGCGTTGAGCTTGTCCTTGACCTCGTCCCACAGCGCAGCGCGGCGCAGCGCGGTTTCGACGCGGCCGTCCAGCTCGGATTTCGGCAGGCGCTCGTACAGCCTGATGCCGAACGCGATGTTCTCGTAGATCGACATGGGGAACGGCGTCGGCTTTTGAAACACCATGCCGATGCGCGCGCGCAGGATGTTGATGTCCTGCTGCGGGGACAGGATATCCATGCCGTCGAACATCACCCGGCCGGCGGCGCGCTGGTTCGGATAG
>JASHSE010000631.1 GCA_030036975.1 Xanthobacteraceae bacterium
GAACGGATAAATCGCCTTGATGCCGCCGCTGGCGCGGCCGGTTGCAAAATTGTGGTCAGGCTGCAGCGTGCCGAGGCTGTCGGTGTAGGCGTTTTCATGCTCCCACAGCGCAAAGACCCGCGCTGATGGTTCGAGCACCACAGCCTGCCAGTTGTACGTGCCGGTGAGGCCGCCGGTGGCGAGCCAGCGGTCGCCGATAAAATTGCCGGCGGCCATGCCGGCGACATCGTCGACCAAAATATCCGACCAGGCGCCGCCCGCATCGAAGCGCAGCGTCGGGGTCAGCCGCCAGCCCAGATAGCCGCCGGTGGTCCAGCCGTCGCCCTTGAGCACGCCGTTGAACGCCTGCGACACATAGTCGAAATGCTCGTACCCGCCGAGCACGCCGACCAGGAAATCCGGTGTGACCCGGCGCGTGAGTCCGGTGAGCGCGTTGATCTGCTCACCATTGAGATCGCTGCCGGACGTGTTGCGGATGAAATCGGCGCCGCGCACGTCGATCCAGGCGAGCCAGTCGTGCGGAAGCGCGGCGGGCGGCGGCGCCTTGGTCGCGAGGCTGTCCTCGCCGGCATAGCCGAGCGCGGAGAAGCCATCGGCCACGCGTTTGCCGCTTGCATCGGGCGACGCGAGGAAGCTGTTGAGACTGTCTTGTTGCGCGGGCGTCGTATCTGAAACAACCGCTTCGAGTGCCTTGAGCGGATCGACGAGGCCCGCTCCGAATTGCGGATTGACGCCCGGCGATCCGAGATGCTTGGCTGTCGCGACCAGGATGGCGCGAATGTCCTCCGGCTTGAGCGACGGCTTGTGGGCGATCAGCAATGCGGCAACGCCGCTCACATTGGCGGTCGCGACCGAGGTCCCAGTTGTAAGCTGCACGCCGCCGTCGGGCGCCGGCACCAGAATCTCCACGCCCGGGGCGGCGACGGTGACGTATCTCCCTTGGTTGGCGCCGTTGAACAGCCGATCGTTCGCGTCGGTCGCGGTGACGGCCATGACGTTTGGATCGGCGCCGGGATAAAGCGGGGCTGCTTTCGGGCCCTTGTTGCCGGCGGCGGCGATCAAGAGAACGCCCTTCTCGCGGGCAATCTGCAGCGCCTGTGCGAGCGCCGGATCCGGCGGCCCGGCGAAGCTCATGTTGACGATCCTGGCGCTGTGCCGGATCGCGTAATCGAGTCCGTTGATGATCTTCAACGTATCGGCCTTCGGCTGGCCGGCGCCGCCGAAGGCGCAGATCGCGATGATCTTGGCATCCGGGGCGACGCCCAACAGCTGGGCGTGCGACGCGATCGCGCCGGCCATGCCGGTGCCGTGGGCATCCGGCGCGGTCGCACCGCAGCCGGCGTCGTAGCGGTCGGTGACCGTGCCGGCGAGATCGGGTTGCTTGGAGTCGATCTCCGAATCGATCAGCGCAATGACGACTTTGTCGCCTTTGGTGATCCGGTGCGCTTCGAGAAGATGGAGCTTGCGCACGACGTATTGTGCCGCAGCGCCCGCGTCGGCATCAGGATCGTTTTGACCCTGGGTCAGGCCGTAAACGTAATTGGGTTGCACCGCGGCATCGATCCGAGCGGCGTGAACGGCGACGACGACGTCGCGCACCGATCGCCCATTGGTGATGCGGAACGTGTAAACGGTTCGGCCCAGCATGCCGATGGCTTGCTGCGCCACAATGGTAAGGCCGAAACGGCGGGCGATGGCGGCGATCTGTTGCGGCGTCGTGCCGGCGCCGAACTGCAAGACCACTTCGTCCGGCACGAACCGGGTTTCGCCAATCGGCGGCATGCCCGAACCGGGCGGCAGCGGTATGACGGGCATATCAATAAGGCGCGTGCCCGGCGGCGCGCCATTGCCGCCCTGCCGCCCGTTGGCGAGACTGCCCGGGCCGTTGTTGCCGCGCTGCCTCGCGCCGACGACGGTGCGGCTGCCCGCGCCAGCGTTGCCGCCGCCAGTACCGTTGCCGATGCTGCCGCCCGAAGGCGCGGGCTGTTCGCCCAGAGGGATTTGGAAGGTAAAGCCGCCGCCGTTGGGCGTGAGCGCCTGCGGGCGGTCGTTGAAGCCGGCATCGATCGCGTTGTCGATCGCGCCAGCAATCGCCTGCCCCGATATTTGCGCGATGATCGGCGTCGCCGCGACCTGCATCGCGCGCAACTTGTTGCTGTCGTTCGGGACCCCATAGGTGAACTGATCGGCGACACTGATGGCGCTGGTGCCGCCCGGGGTGGTCACCGTAACGTCAACGGTGCCGGTGCCGGCCGGCGAAGTCGCGGTAATTTGGTTCAGGTTGTTGACGACAAACGAGGCCGGATTGCCGCCGAACCTGACCGCCTTTACACCGAAAAAATTGGCGCCGGTGATGATGACGCTGGTTCCCCCGCGGGGCGGACCGATATTCGGATTGACATTGCTGACCACTGGCGGGGCGACTGCGCCCGGCGCTTCAGTTGCCAGGCCGAGCGTGCACAACAGCACGACAAAAATGGCACCCGCCAACCAACAAACGCGGCCTGGTATCCGGATTTTCAGAAGTGCAACGGGTCGCGGCGCTGCGCACCGCCCGCTGAAAAAAGGCCACGCCGCCGCGGACTGACAAGCCAGCAATCGCACTGCGTCCCCCCGCACGTGCCGTGAGGTCACGTGTACGCCGACGCCTTCAATTCTTTGCGAGGGTATTTCCTCGCCCCCGGTCCCGAGAGCCGCGTTCGCTTGGCGCGCCGGCCTCGGGATGATCCTGACGTGGCTGCAAGTACACCTGGAAATCCATTCGCTGGCAATCAGACGAGACGAGAAAAGTCCTTGAGATGTCGGCGGACTATCGGGCCCAAAGCGCTTTTGTCGTGGACCGTGACAATTTCGCCACGATCGCAACGTGCCGATAGCGGCCGGCGCACCACACGTTCGAGCCGACGTTGGTACGCAATTTTGCTATTTGAAGGTGATCAGATCGGTGCGGCTAAGCGTCGAGGCGCCAGTCTTCAAAGGCTCGTTCGCGGCATTCGAACTGCGCTGATGCAGAATTTGGTACAACCCAATGGCGATTTCGTAATCGGTGGCGTCCAGGCTCGCATCGACGGGGACAACGACCGTGTAACCACGCAGCGTTGCTGCGACCGAAGTATAGGTCACCGATCCGCTGACCTTCCAGCCAGTCAGAATGAGCGTCGTGATCCCTTTGGCGTTGAGCGCCTTGTCGAGATCGGTATTGTAGAACCTGTCCTGCGCTTGACTTTCAATCTTGATGTCGCCGGGCGCAGGAAGAACGTCCGGCAGCCACTTTGACATGGTCGGCGCTCGCGTCCCGTACGCAATGGTCACGCCGGCCTTTCGCGCCCGCGCCAGCAGCGCAGAAATGGCCGGTACCATCCGGCCCGTGCAATTCGGTTGACGCGTGCAAATGGGATCGACGATGTCGAATATGAGCAATGCCGTTGTTGCCGGGCTGAGGATCACCGGCACCGGATCCGGCGGTGACGGCATTTGCAGTGTCAGCAGAGGCTTGCTCATGGGGATCGCCCCGATTGCGACGGCGCCGCCCCGCTGCTTATCGCCGGCGCAAAGGCTGCTTGGCAGAAGGCTGCTTGGCAGAATGATAATATGAATACCGATCGGTCTGGAAGGCTGGGCGTCGCGACAGGCCGTGGCCGGGGGCTTCAAGCCGCCCTGCGGGATCAGGTCGTGCCCAGCGTCGAGCGCAACTTGGACATGATGATCGGCGACACCGGAGCCAGTGGCGGCGCCGGCTCGTTACCTGCGCTCTCGATAAGAACCAACGGCGCCGGGGCGACGCGGTTACGGCCCTCGGCTTTGGCGCGATAGAGCGCCCGATCGGCGCTCGCCACGAGCGATTCAAGCGTCTGCCCCGGTTCGCTCGCCATGGCGAGGCCGACGCTCACGGTGGGATGGCAGGTTAATCCCTCCACCGGCAGCGCATCGAAGCCGTGCCGCACCATTTCGGCGATCTGGAGCGCGCGCGTCATGCTCGCGCCGGGCAGCATGCAGGCGAACTCGTCGCCGCCCATCCGCGCGAACAGATCGTCGGCCCTCATGGCCGGTTTGACGAGCTCCGTCAGGCCGCGCAGCACCTGATCGCCGGCGTGATGGCCGGCGCCGTCGTTGATGTCCTTGAAGCGGTCGAGGTCGAACAGCAGCAGCGCGACGGGCTGCCGGTCGGCGAGGGCGGCATCCAACAGACGCTCGCCGCGTTCGAAGAAGTCGCGGCGGTTGGCGATGCCGGTCAGCGCGTCGGTGAGCGCCGCTTTTCGTTGCTGCAGCTCGACGCGCTCCTTGGCCATGCACACACGCAGAAAGGCGAGCGCGAAGGTCGTGCACAGCGCCTCCAGCGCCATGATGGAGATGAACAGGCGCTGCCCACCGTTCATGGCCGCCATCGTGCTCACCGGGTTCAGCCGCAGCGCGGCGGCCAGCGGGATCCGCGCCAGCAGGAAGCCCGCATGGATGATGAGAAGCGCCAATGTCGGCCAGCGCGACATCAACTCGGGGTCGAGCCCGCGCCACACTTCGCGCGCGGCCAAGAGGACGTACGTTGCCAGGATGGCCGAGAGTACGAGGAGGCGCGCCTGCTGTGTCCCGGAAAAGTCGCTCCATTGGCAGAGCACCAGCCAGAGTGCGGCGCCGGCGAAGACGAATGGTGGCCGCACTGTTCGTCCCTCGAAGATGCGCGCGCCCGCCCACACCACGCCGTAGGCGCAGCAGAGGAGAGCGCTTGCCGCGAAGGTGGAGCTATTGCCCGGAACCGTGCCGTGCAGCAGGCCGACGCCCGCGGCGGCGAGCAGGCAGCCGATGCCCCACAGCGCCAGCGCCAATTCGCGGCGGTTCTGCATCCAGGCGAACAAGAGCAGCGCGCCGGCGGTCGCGGTGAGGAAAACGCTGACCAGACCGAGCGTCGGCAGATCGACGATGAAAGGCCAATTGGCGAACGCCGGCACCATCCCCATCCCCACTGACGATGCAAGGGATTTTACCGGCAAAATGCTGGCGATCCGCTTGCGCAATTGCCTAAAGTTTGAGGCAAGTGCGTCGAGCTGAAACGGGCCGCGCCGATGCTATGGTTCACAACTTCTCACCGGCGAATCACTGGCGAAAGGTTTGGTGAAGTTTTGGCAGCGCGCCGTCTTAATTCTGGCGCAAACGCGCCGGATTGTTGGCGGCCGTGGTGAGGTGTCGCGTAGGGGGAAGTCAGCCATGACAAACGCTCGGGGAGGGGCCGGCGCATCGCCCTGATGCGCGTGAAAGAAGAACCCTCCCGGGTTCAATAGCCTTCGCGTGCAGGATTCTTCGCGTGCAGGATCCAAAGGCCAGCCGGGCGACGCGGCGACTTGCTGCCGGGATCTGGCCGGCAATAACAAATGCGTGCGAGCTGCTTTTATGTTGCGTCGTGTTCGTTCGCGCATCCGTTTTTCCGTTGGCTTGTTGGGCGGCGTAGTTCTCGGCGCGTCCCTGCTCAGTTGGGCGTATGGCCGGCACGCTGACGCGGGCCGCTACACCTGGGTCAGCGTCGACTCGGCCAACGTTCCGCCGGCCGAGACCGCTGAATTGTGGCATGTGTCGGCGCGTTGCGTCCGACCCTATTTCGCCAGAGCGCTGTTGCGATCGAAGGTCGAACTCCAGGCGCATTACGAGCGCGCGCCTGACGAGATTCGCGCTCGACTCGATCCCAGAGCCAATCCCGCTCAATCCGTTGAGCCGGCAGCCTGGCATCCGCTCGAAAGCGGCAGGTCAAAGGAAACCGGACGCAGCAATCAAGACAAAGAGTATGTCGCATCGTTACAGGTCAAGTATGCCGAGTGGTATGCCGCCCTGTTCAAGCTCGAGATACAGGCGAACAACTGGCAGCAACGGTTGCTCGATCTCGCCGATCAAACCGTCATTCTCAGCGCCGCATCGCGCAAGAGTTTTGCAGCATACTCCCGCGGCAATATGCAGCTGATAAGCTCGCAAGGCGATTTTGACGGCACCCTGCTCACGGCGCTGGGGCTCGGCGGACTTCCCGGCGACGAACAGCTATCGCTCAAATCCGATTGCGTAACGGTCAGCCTCGTCAAGCAGCGCTTCGGCAGCCCGGACTACCTCAAAAAACTTTGGCGCTGGCCGATCGATTGCCTCGCCGAATTCCTGCTCGGATTGGAGCTGGTGTTGATCGCGATATTTTTCGCGCCTGTCGTTCTCTGGATGGAAACCGGCGACGCGGCAATGGTCACGCGGCCTGTCCGCGATCTGGCCAATCGCCTGCGCGCCGGCATCCGCAACTTCGACAGAGATCGATTCGTCAGCACTGTGTTGGAGCGGCTCCGGCGAATGCGGACGATCGCCGCCGCCGGTTACCGGATTAGTCCATCCGACGTGACCTGGCGCTGGCGGCGATGCTGGCGGCAACGTTGATCTGGTTAACGCCTGCTTAAGTCGTCGGTCGGTCGCGCCGTACGCCACAAAGACCTCGGTTGACGGGCTTCCGCAACGCCGCCGCGTCGCCCATCAAGGCGCCGGTAAGGCGCGATTGCGGCTGATCTGCGCGGCGGCGCCGGCGGATTGCGCGAAGGTGTGTTCCGCGCGCTACAGCGCGCGCCCGGCTTCCTTGCTATTATGCGTTCAGAAAGCGTCCTTGACGCGCCGATATAGCAGTGAGTGGGCCATGTTGAGCGAAGGCAGATTGTTTTGGCTAAGTCCGTTGGAGTGGTCGGTGCTGCTCATCAGCGCCGCGCTTTGCGGCTATCTGGCGCTCATGATCTAGCGCCCGGGATCGCGCGCTCACGCTGCTGCCTCAAGCCCGGCAGCCTTTGCAAACGGGAATTGTCTGGAACAGCGCGCTTTGCTGAACAGGCCCGCTTGATCAACGGCGAGCTGGCGCGCTCATTCGGCTCAGCCGAAGCGTTGAGACTATCGTGGTAACCAGCCGGTTACGCGTGCTGGTCCCGATGCGCCTGCCGCATCCGCCGCCACAGTTGCGCAACCGCAAAAATGTGCCGGTCATTGCGTTGGCCGGCAGGGGCAACAACGCATATAATGTGCAATCGGCCGGCTGCGGGCTTTGACGGAGCATCAGTATGCGTACCGATGACTTTCGGCCCAGCGACAACGTCGAAGACGATCGCGCGGCCAGTGCCTCGCGTGGCGGAATTCGGACTGGTCATCTCGGCATTGGCACGGTGATCATTGTCGGATTGATCGGCTGGTACTTTGGCATCGATCCGAGCACGCTTCTCAACATCGCGCAGATGCTCAGCGGCGGCACGCCCACGCAGCAGACCGGACCGGCTCCTCCGGTCACGGCCGGGACGCCGACCGACGCGACCGGCCGCTTCGTCGCCCTCGTGCTTGGCGACACCGAGGATCGCTGGACGGAAATTTTCAGGGCAAGCGGCCGCACCTACCATCCGCCGAAGCTGCGCCTGTTCTCCGGCGCCGAGCCGGGCGGCTGCGGCTTGGCGCAGTCCGCGATGGGCCCGTTCTACTGCCCGCGCGACCAACGCATTTATCTCGACACCTCGTTTTTCGACGATCTGCAGAACAAGTTCGGCGGCTGCTCGAACAGCAACGCGTGCAAGTTTTCGGAAGCCTATGTGATCGCCCACGAGGTCGGCCATCACGTCCAGGATGAACTCGGCATTCTGCCAAAAGTAACGCAGGCGCAGCGGGCATCGGGGCAAACGCAGGCCAACGCGCTTCAGGTCCGCGTCGAACTGCAGGCCGACTGTCTCGCCGGCGTCTGGGCCAACCGGGCGCAGCAAAAGCATCATTTTCTCGATCCCGGCGACGTCGACCAGGCCCTGCAAACCGCGTCAGCCATCGGCGACGACCGATTGCAGAAAGAAGCGCGCGGCTACGCGGTCCCCGATTCCTTCACCCACGGCACGTCCGCGCAGCGCAAACGCTGGTTCTCGACCGGCTTCAGCCGCGGCCAAGTCGCCGGATGCGACACCTTCTCGGCCGCCGCGTTGTAGCTTAGGCGCAGTTTTTCGCGATCGAGCCATTCGTCGAGGGTGATTTAATCTTACTGAATCAAAAGTTCGGAGTGCCCATCAAGATGCTGCCGGAAACGTGGCGCTCATCGAGCTGCCCTCTCCCCTTGCGGGAGAGGGCGACCCAAGCCGTGCAACAAACTCGGCTCGGTGAGGGGTTGCGGCCGCGACCCTCACCCGGCGCGCTCCGCGCGCCGACCTCTCCCGCGCCGCGGGGAGAGGTGAGCGTTTAACACCCTCTTAACCCTCCTCGCCCAGACTGCCCCGAAACGGGACAGCGTGTCGCCCTTCGCATCGAAGGCGATGCGGCACGGGCAGCGGCGGGCACAAGGAACTAAGAGCATGGCGATCCTCATCGTCGACGACGATCCGGTGCAGTGCCGGCTTCTGGAAGCCATGCTGCAGAAGTTCGGCTACGAGGCGCTCGTGCGCGACAACGGCGAGGCGGCGCTGGCGCTCGTCTGCGGCGCCGACGGCGCGCGCATCGATTGCGTCATCCTCGACCTGGTGATGCCGGACCTCGACGGGCTTGGCGTGCTGGCGCGGCTCCGCGACGCCGGCGTCAAGGTGCCGGTGATCGTGCAGACCGCGCACGGCGGCATCGACAATGTCGTTTCGGCGATGCGCGCCGGCGCCGTCGATTTCGTGGTCAAGCCGGTCGGCGCCGAGCGCCTGCACGTCAGCCTGCGCAACGCGCTCAATACCAGCGCGCTGGAAGGCGAGATCGCGCGGTGGAAGCACAGCCGTGCCGGCACGCTCGGCTTTGCCGACGTCATCACCAAAAGCGCGAACATGGCCGCGGTGATCCGCATCGCCGAGAAGGCCGCGGCCTCCGCCATCCCGGTGCTGATCGCGGGCGAATCCGGCGTCGGCAAGGAATTGATCGCGCGCGCCATTCACGGCTCGTCGGCGCGGCGGACAAAACCGTTCGTCGCGGTCAATTGCGGCGCCATGCCGGAAAATCTCGTCGAGTCGATCCTGTTCGGCCACGAAAAGGGCTCGTTCACCGGCGCCACCGAGCGCCACACCGGCAAGTTCGTCGAAGCCTCGGGCGGCACGTTGTTTCTCGATGAAGTCGGCGAGCTGCCGGCTGCCGCGCAGGTCAAGCTCCTGCGCGCCATCCAGGAGGGCGAGGTCGAGCCGGTCGGCGCGCGCCGGCCGGTCAAGGTCGACGTGCGCATCATGTCGGCCACCAATCGCGACCTGATCGCCGACGTCAAAACCGGCCGCTTCCGCGAGGATCTGTTTTATCGCCTGCACGTGTTTCCGATCACCGTGCCGCCGCTGCGCGAGCGGCCGGCCGACATCCCGGCGCTGGCGCGGCATTTTTTGGCGCGCTTTGCCGCCGAGGAGGGCAAGCGCATCCGCATGATCGCGCCGGAGGCGGTGCGTCTGCTCGCCGCCTATCCGTGGCCGGGAAACATCCGCCAGCTCGAGAATGCCTTGTTTCGCGCCGTCGTGCTGGCCGACGGCGATACGCTGTCGCCTGCCGAATTGCCGCAGATCGCCGCGCAACTGGCGGCGCACGGGGACGGACGTGCCGACCCGCCGGCCGAGATCGCCGGCGAGGACGAACGCGATTGTTCGGTGCTCCCGATCGAAGTTGCACCGCTGCAGCCGGAGGTCCAATTTGCGAAAACGGCGGCGGGCGGCGCGCCGCGCTCCGATTCGCTGCCGCTCCTTGATGCAGTGGGGGAGGTACGGCCGCTCGACCAGATCGAGGCCGAGCTGATCCGTTTCGCCGTTGCCCACTACCGCGGGCAGATGTCGGAGGTGGCGCGGCGGCTGCGCATCGGCCGCTCCACGCTCTATCGCAAGCTCGAAAGCCTCGGTCTGCAAGGGGACGCTGCCGAACCCGGCGGCGAAGCCGTTGCCGCAGAGCGACAGGGGCGGAAAATCGCCTGATGGCCGTAAATTTCCGCTGCTCTGCGCAAGACAATGCGCGCCGCCGTCGCGTAAGGTTGAGTCGCGAAACCGCTTTGCGTCCGCAGAATGACATTTTTCGGGAACATTGTTCCCGCATCGGCGCCTGCGCCCGCGGGCTAAAGTGAAGCACAGCAAGGACTTAGGAGAATTGGCAATGCCCGGCGTCCGTCTCAATGGGTTTCTGGCCTCGACTGCGGTCGCGCTGTTGCTCTCGCTATCCGCCGGCAGCGCGCTGGCCGACCCAGTCACGCCGCCGCCGGGCGGAACTGCGGCGAGCCCCGCGCCGGACGCCGCCACTCCGGCACCCGCAGCCGCGGTGCAGCCCGATAAGTCGACCGTACCGAATGCGGCGGCGGGCGCTTCGCAGAACACCGATGCTGCGGCTGCGCCAGCCGCGGCCGTGCCAGCGCCGCAACCCGCTGCCGCAGCGGCGCCGGCCGAATCGCAAAAATCAACCGAACCAGCCAAACAGGCGGAAACGCCGAATCCTGCCGGCGCCGCGCCAGCGCCCGAACCAGCCGCCGCCGCAGGCTCGGCCGAACCGGCCAAGCAGGCGGAAACGCCGAAGCCCGCTGCTGAGGCTGCGCCGGCGCAGACCGGCAGCGCCGAGCCGGCATCGGCAGCGCCCGCCTCGCCAACACCCGCGCCGGCTGCGAACGCAGCGCCCGCGAGCACGCTGCCCGCCGCCGATCAGGCCGTCGCCGATCAATTGCGCGACCTGTCGTCCGGCAAGTTCGACCACGTTCTCGGCGGCAAGGCCGAGCGCACCGCGGTCGAGGCCTTTTATTCAGGCCGCTCCTACGCCCCGCTGTGGATCACCGACGGCGTCGCCAATGCACGCGCCAAGGCGGCGATCGATTATCTCGGCCATGTCGATGCCGACGGACTTGATCCGGCCGATTATCCGGTGGCGGATTTCAAATCGTCCGATCCTGGCACGCTCGCCGAGGCCGAGCTGCGGCTCACCGCCTCGGTGATCACCTACGCGCGTCATGCCTCGATCGGGCGGGTGGCCTGGTCGCGGGTGAGCCCCGACATTTCCTACGATCAGAAGCCGCCGGAGCCGGCGAGCGTGCTGGCGGCGCTTGCCGACGCCAAGGACGTCGCCGCCGTGCTCGATTCCTACGAGCCGCATGCGCCTGGCTATCTCGCGCTCAAGGCCAAGCTCGCCGAAATCCGCGGCGGCAATGCGCAGGGCATCAAGGCGCCGATCCCCGGCGGCCCGGTGCTCAAGGT
>JASHSE010000632.1 GCA_030036975.1 Xanthobacteraceae bacterium
GTCAACGCCAAGAACAAGGCGGCGATGCCGCCGCGCGCCGCGCTGAAGCTGCCCGACGACGAGATCCGCAGCAGCATCGAAGGCAACCAGCTCAAGCTGCAGCGCGAGCGCGGCACCGATCTGACGATCTTCTCGCCGCGCGCCTCGGGCATGGGCCATCACATCGGCGACGAGAGCGTGTCCATCGCGTGGTCGCAAATCTGCAACGACCTGATCGCGCGCGTGATCGAGCTGTTTCCGAAAAACTTCATCGGCGTGTGCCAGCTGCCGCAATCCCCCGGCGTCGATCCGAAAAACTGCGCCGCCGAGCTCGAGCGCTGCGTGCGCATGGGCTTCGTCGGCTGCAACCTCAATCCCGATCCGTCGGGCGGTTATTTCAACTCACCGCCGATGACCGACAAATCGTGGTTTCCGCTGTACGAGAAGATGATCGAGCTCGACGTGCCGTGCATGATCCACGTCTCCGGCTGCTGCAATCCGGCGATGCACACCACCGGCTCGTATTATCTCAACGCCGACACCATGGTGTTCATGCAGGTGATTCTGTCCGACCTGTTCAAGACCTTTCCCAAGCTGAAATTCATCATTCCGCACGGCGGCGGCGCGGTGCCGTTCCATTGGGGCCGCTTCCGCGGCATCGCCCTCAACAACGGCAAGCCCGAGCTCGCCGAGATCATGGGCGACAACATTTTCTTCGACACGTGCGTGTATCACCAGCCGGGCATCGACCTGCTCACCAAGGTGGTGCCGATCGACAACATTCTGTTCGCTTCCGAGATGGTCGGCGCAGTGAAAGGCAACGATCCGAAGACCGGATTCGGCTTCGACGATACCAAAAGGTATATTGACAAGGCGCCGATCAGCGACTCCGATCGCAGCAAGATTTTCGAGGGCAATGCGCGCCGCGTCTATCCGCGTCTGAAAGCAAAGGCGCCGGCGGCGGCAACGGCGTAGCCCGCCGCCGTCAATCGGACGAGGCAGTCTCGCGTTGGCAAAGGCAAATCACAAGACCGGCAAGCGTCAATACCACCTCGTCACCATCGGTCCACGCGAGGTCGAGACCCATGGCCTGGGGACGGGATTCTGGAGCGATCTTTATCATCGCTCGATGACCGTTTACTGGCCGGTGTTCTTCGGCTCCGCGGCAGCGATCTTCGTTCTGCTCAACGCGTTCTTCGCCTTCATCTATTGGCTCGGCGACAATCCGATCGCCAATGTCGCCGACAACCTGCCGCTGCCGTTGAGCCTGTTCTACTTCTCGATCGAGACGCTGGCGACGGTCGGCTACGGCGACATGCACCCGCAGACCAATTACGGACACATCGTCGCCACCGTCGAAATCTTCACTGGAATGTCTTTCCTCGCGGTCATGACCGGGTTGATCTTCGCCCGGTTCTCCCGGCCAAGGGCCCGTTTCGTTTTTGCCCGCCATCCGGTCGTCACCACCTATCAGGGCGAGCCGACGCTGATGATCCGCGTCGCCAATGCGCGGCATGACACCATTTCGCAGGCGACCGCGCGGCTGTGGCTGTTCCGGCTCGAGAACACCAAGGAACGCGAGCAATTCCGCCGCTATTACGAATTGAAGCTCGAGCGCAGCGAACATCCGATGTTTTCGCTGAGCTGGACGTTGCTTCACGTTATTGACAAAGCCAGCGCGTTCTACGGCCTGACCGCCGACGATTTCGCTGCCAGCGAAGGCGCGCTGATCCTCAACGTGAGCGGCGTCGACGACAATTCCGCGCAGCGGCTCTATGCCCGGCAGATTTATTCGCGACAGGACATTCGCTGGCAGCATCGCTATCGCGACATCACCAGCCTGTCCGCGAAAGGCCGCCTCGTGCTTGACTACACAAAATTCCACGAGGTGGTGGCGGAGGAAACGTAGCCGGCGCCAAGACCTATCGAGTTGGATCGCTTCCCGCCGTCGAGCCCGCTCACGCCACGTCGATGACGATCTTGCCGAAATGCTGGTTGGCGCGCATCACCGAAAGCGCCTCGGCGACGTCAGCGAGCTTGTAGGCCTTGTAAATCGGCAGCGTCAGCTTGCCGCTCTCGACCGCCGGCCACAAATCAGCGCGCATCGCCCGCACGATCTCGCGCACTTCTTCGGGCGTGCGGGTGCGGAAGGTGACGCCGATATAGTCGATGCGCTTGAGCGCGTGCTTGTCGAAATCGAACTCGCCCTTCATGCCGCCGAGCCGGCCGACATTGATGATGCGGCCGAGAATTTTCGCCGCTTCGAGGTTACCGTTGGCGACCGGCGCCGAGACCATGTCGACGATCAGGTCGACGCCCTTGCCGTCGGTCGCCTTTTTCACGTCCTCCGGCCAGTCCGGCTTGCTGGTGTCGATCGCGACGTCGCAGCCGTACTCGGCAAGCCGTGCCCGGCGCGGCGCATTGGTCGACGAGCCCAGCACCAGCGACGCGCCCAAAAGCTTGCCGATCTGCATGCCCATCAGCCCAACGCCGGAGCTGGCGCCCTGGATGAGCAGCGTCTCGCCGCGCTTGAGCCGGCCGGCGGTCGCCACGGCGTTGTGCATGGTCTGCAGCGCCACCGGAAAACACGCAGCCTGCCCGTAGCTCATGTTGTTGCCGGGAATGCGGTGGACGCGGCCCGCGTCGGTGACGGCGTATTCGGCAAAGCCGCCCGGCGCCGAGGCCATGACGCGGTCGCCGGGCTTGAAATCCTTGACCGCGCTGCCGACCGCCTCGACCTCGCCGGCGCATTCGAGCCCGATGCGCGCGCCGACGCCCCCGACCCGGCCGTGCGGTTGGCCCGACGCCACGATCAGATCGGCGCGGTTGAGGCTCGACGCGCGCACGCGGATCAAAATTTCGTTCGGCGCCGGCGAAGGTTTCGGAATATCGCGGACTTCGATGCCGTTGTCACCCAGAACTGCGGCCTTCATGACGTATCTCCCTTTTGCCCGGCTTCCGATGCAGCCGCCGTGTGCTATCGTCCAAATGAGCGGAGTTCAACCGGCGGCGCAAGGAATGCCATGCCGTTCGGCCCACTGACCACCACCAGCGTCGGCAGCTTTCCGCGGCCGAGTTGGCTTGCGCATACCAAGCGCAATCAGCTCACGTTTCGGCTCGAAGGCGATGCGCTCCGCGAGGCCATGGACGATGCCATGGCGCTGGTCATCCGCGAGCAGGAAACGCTTGGGCTCGACATTCTGACCGACGGCGAGATGCGGCGGGCGACTTTTATCTTTCATATTGCCGGCGGCTGGGACGGCGTCGATATCGAAAATCCCGTCGTCAAGGAAATCTATCGCAACCGCGCCGCCAATCGTCTGGTGCCGCGCATCACCGGACGCATCGCGCGCCGCGGTCCTGGCGCGGTCGACGATGTGCGCCTCGCCAAAAGCCACACGGCGCGGCCGCTGAAGATGGCGGTGCCGGGGCCGATGACGGTGATCGACAGCGCCGCCAACGAGTTCTA
>JASHSE010000633.1 GCA_030036975.1 Xanthobacteraceae bacterium
CCGGTCTTGAGCAGGCCGACGATCTCGCCGCCGCCGTTGCGGGTGCGCTCGACGATCTCGTCGATGCGCGCGGCCGTGGTCCAGCCCATTTTGACCAAGTCCGGCAGCGGAATGCCGGCCACCGCCGAATAGCGCACCAGCGGCACCATGCTGTCGCCGTGACCGCCGAGCACGAACGCGGTGACGTCCTCGACCGAGACGGCGAACTCGTCGGCGAGGAAATAGCGGAAGCGCGCCGAGTCGAGCACGCCGGCCATGCCGACCACCATCTGCTTGGGCAGGCCGCAGCACTTCTGCAGCGCCCACACCATGGCGTCGAGCGGATTGGTGATGCAGATGACGAACGCGTTCGGCGCGTATTTTTTGATGCCGGCGCCGACCTGCTCCATGACCTTCAGATTGATGCCGAGCAGATCGTCGCGGCTCATGCCGGGCTTGCGCGGCACGCCGGCGGTGACGATGCAGACCGCCGCGCCCTCGATGCCCTCGTAGGAATTGACGCCGTTAAGGCGGGCGTCAAAGCCTTCGACCGGCGAGGCTTGCACGAGGTCGAGCGCCTTGCCCTGCGGCACGCCTTCCATGATGTCGAACAGCACGACATCGCCGAGCTCTTTGAGCCCGATCAACAGCGCCAGCGTTCCGCCGATCTGACCGGCGCCGATCAGTGCAATCTTGTTTCGCGCCATCCGATAAATGTCCCGCTAAAGAGCCCGCCGCGTGATTAACCTTTTCGGCAGGCCCGTTCAAGCGCGGACGGCAGGCTGCGAAGCCAAAACTACGGGTCGCTTCCGCCGTCATTCCGGGCTCCTCGCTTCGCTCGGCCCCGGAATGACGACAAACTCATGTCTCGACGATGCCCGCGCTCGAACCGGACGCCTGCGAATGCGCGGCGCCGTGTGGTCGCGCCAGATAGGCTTGCGACCGCATTTCGATGAGCCGCGACGCAGTGCGCTTGAACTCCTGCACCTCAAAACCCTGCTCGGCGCGGTAAAGCGTATCGGGCTCGGCGGCGGCCGAGGCGATCAGTTTCACATTCATGTCGTAGAGCGTGTCGATGAGGATGATGAAGCGCTTGGCGGCGTTGCGGGTGTCGAAGGTCATAAGCGGAATGTGGTCCAAAATGATGGTGTGGTAGTCGCGGCCGATGCGCAGATAGTCGGCGGCGGCCAGCGGCTCCTCGCAAAGATCGTGGAAGGTAAAGCGCGCGACGCCCCTGGCAGCGCGCGGCACCCGTAGCGTCCGTCCCTTCAGCGCAAGCTCTTGCGGCCCGCCAGGCTGTCCGCGCGCGAGCCGCTGCCACGCCGCATCGAGCGCGGCGTCCGCTGCCGCATCGGCCGGCACGTACCACACCGGCATGCCGGCGAATTTTTCCAAGCGAAAGTCGGTGCGCGCGTCGAGCCGCACCACATCCAGGCGCTCCTCCAGCATGCGGATGAAAGGGACGAACAGCGCGCGGTTGAGCCCGTCCTTATAAAGCTCGTCCGGCACCACGTTGGAGGTTGCGACCATGACGACGCCGCGTGCGAACAATTGCTCGAACAGCCGCCCCAGAATCATGGCGTCGGCGATGTCGGTGACGTGAAACTCGTCGAAGCAGAGCAGCCAAGCCTCTTCGGCGAGCCGCGCGGCGGCAAGCTGGATCGGGTCTTCGCCGGCATGCTCGCCAAGCTTCATCTCTTGCCGCAAGCCGTGCACCCGGTCGTGCACGTCGAGCATGAATTCGTGGAAATGGGCGCGGCGCTTGCGGGCGACCGGGCTTGCCTCGAAGAACAAATCCATCAGCATCGTCTTGCCGCGCCCGACGTCGCCGTAGATGTAGACGCCTTTGATCCGCGGCCGCGCGCTCTCGGCTCTGGCAAACCACCAGCCGAGCGGCGACGATTTGCGGGCCAGCCGCAGTTGCGCGATGCGCCCTTCGAGCCGCGCCAGCATGTCGACGATCGCGCGCTGCGCCGGGTCGTCCTCGATCGTGCCGGCGGCGACGCCGGCGGCATAAAGCGACGCGACGGAGTTCGCCATGTCGAAGATGACGGAGTTCGCCATGTCGAAGATTAAGGTGCGGAGTGGCTTCGGGCTGGGCGACAATGCGGCACGGGCGGCCGCGCCTGGTTAAATCGCAAGCATCGCCGTTGGTCAAACAGTTGTGAGCGGGCATGAGCCATGCAGGCTGCGAATGCGTTCGTGGCGTTTGCTGCTCCGGCCTGCCATACTTCCTTGGCACAACAGTGATTATCTGATTCGCGAAGGTGCGATTGCTTGCACCGGCTTACGAGGGAGCGAGCGAACAGGAGGGCCGCAAATGACGAGACCAGTTCAGGAGGCCCTTAACATATGCAGGAAGTTCTTCCCGAAGGCGCCGTAATCCGGAAATTATGGGTCGGCGAGGTCGCAATCTACCGCGAGCACGTGCTGCGCCTCGATCCGCACAGCCGGCGTAACCGGTTCGGCGGCGGCGTTTCCGACGCATACGTCGAAATGTATCTGAACGTCTCGTTCGCCGGCGACGCGGTCGTGCATGGCTGCTTCATCGACGGCGCGCTGCGCGGCGCCGCCGAGTTGCGGCCGCTCGGATCGCATCGGCCCGACGAAGCCGAGGCGGCGCTCAGCGTGGAAAAGCCGTGGCAGAGTCACGGCGTCGGGTCGGCGCTGTTGTCGCGCACTCTGCTGGCCGCGCGCAACCGCGGCATTCGCCGCCTGCACATGGCCTGCCTCGCCGACAATCACCGCATGCAGCAGCTTGCGCGCAAATTCGACGCCGAGCTGTCGGTCGAGTTCGGCAGCGTCATCGGCGAAGTGGCGACGTCGCGGCCGACGCCCATGTCGCTGATGCGCGAATTATTGACCGACGGCCACAGCCTCGCCACCGCGATGCTCGATCTGCAATCGCGCATGCTGCGGGGTTAGACTGAAATCTGGCTAACGAGTTCCGCTCATTCCCGCGAGCGCGGGCCGATAAGATCATCTTAAGCCCGCTTCAACGCGCGCTGCTCCAGCGGGTAATCGGCTTCGGCCACGTAGGGGCCGCCGCCGATCGAGGCGCGCGATGAGAACAGCACGAAACGCGAAACCTGAAAGCTCAAGGAGCGATAATGGCCGCGCGCCGCCAGATAATCGGCGACCTGGCGGCTCGACGAATCGCGCAGCCGGGCGAGCGTGACGTGCGGCGTGTATTTGCGGCCCTCCGGTTCGAGCCCGAGCCGCTGCAACAGCCGCTCCTGCTCGGCCTGCAGCTCCATCAGCGGCGCCACCGGCGCCGCGGCGGCCACTACGGCGCGCGGTTTGCGGCCGCCGAACGACGACAGGCCGTCGAAATGCAGCTCGAATGTCTCGCGCCGCACGCGGCCCAACAGGCCGGCAATATCGCGCGCCAGTGCGTCGTCGATGTCGCCGATGAAGCGCAGCGTCAGGTGATAATTTTCCGGATCGATCCAGCGTGCTCCCGGCAAGCCGCCGCGCATCATGGCCAGCGATTGGGCGACGGTCGATGGAATTTCGAGGCCGGTGAACAGTCGGGGCATGACACTACTGGCCAATGTAGACGCGCGGCTTCGATTGCGCGAATCGCGAGCCGGGGCAGCATGGGGGCATCGCGGTTGGCGCGCAACCCTCACGAGGCGCGCTGCGCTCTGGCGCGCGCGATGAGTTCCTTCACTTTCGGCAAAATGCGCCCGACGATCACGCCGACGCCGGCGGCGTTGGGGTGCATGCCGTCGGCCTGCGTCAATTTCAGGTCGGCGGCGACGCCGTCGAGAAAAAATGGATAGAGCGGCACGCCGTATTTGGCGGCAAGCTCCGGATAGATGCGCGCAAACTCCCCGCCATAGGCGTCGCCGAGGTTGGGCGCGGCGCGCATGCCGCATAACAGGACCGCGATGTGGCGCGCGGTCAGCCGGCGCAGGATCGCATCGAGCGCGGCGCGGGTCGCTTGCGGCTTCAGTCCGCGCAGCATGTCATTGGCGCCAAGCTCGACGATGACGGCGTCGGTGCCGGCCGGCACCGACCAGTCGAGCCGCGCAAGCCCATCGGCGGCGGTGTCGCCAGAGACGCCGGCATTGGCGACCGCGGCAGCGATGCCGTCGGCTGCCAGCGCGGCTTGCAGCCGCGGCACGAAGCCGTCGTTTTCGGGCAGACCGAGGCCGGCGGTGAGCGAATCGCCCAGCGCGACGATCTTGATGGGCGTTGCGGCGGCACCTGGCGCAGGCGGCGCGGCTGTCGCGATCGTTAGCGTCAGGCTAAAGGCCGCCAAAAAGCCGCCAATTTGGACGATCGCGCGCCATGCCCCATATGAGGAGCGCACAGCGGGGCCGGTCGAACGCATGAACGACATTTCGGGTTCTTTCTCCGCCGCCGGCGCGGTCGAGCTGAGCGGCGTCGACCTGTCGCTCGGCCGCGGCGCCGCGCGGGTTCATATCCTGCGCGACGTGAGCCTGCATATAGGGCGTGGCGAAGCGGTGGCGCTGCTCGGCCCTTCCGGCTCGGGCAAATCGACGCTGCTGATGGTGATGACCGGTCTGGAGCAGCCCGACACCGGTGCGGTTGTGGTTGCCGGGCAGGATTTGCGGCGGCTCGACGAGGATGCGCTCGCCCGCTTCCGCGGCCGGCACGTCGGCATCGTCTTCCAGGCGTTCCATCTGATTCCGACCATGACGGCGCTGGAGAACGTCGCCACGCCGCTCGAGCTTGCCGGCGTCGGCGCGCGCGGTGCGCTCAAACGCGCCGAGCGCGAACTGGCCGCCGTCGGTCTCGCCAAGCGCATCCATCATTATCCCGCCGAATTGTCCGGCGGCGAGCAGCAGCGCGTTGCGCTCGCCCGTGCGCTGGCACCAGATCCCACCATCATTGTCGCCGATGAGCCGACCGGCAATCTCGACGAGACCACCGGGCGCGAGATTATCGAATTGTTGTTTCGCGGCCATCGCGAGCGCGGCACCACGCTCGTGCTGGTCACACACGACAGCGAGCTCGCGGCGCGCTGCGATCGCGTGCTGCGCATCCATTCGGGGCGGATCGAGGAGCCGCTCGTGCCGATCGTGCCCGCACCAGGACGCTCGTGACCCCGCGCTTGGCATTGCTCTTGGCCTTGCGCTTTGCCTGGCGCGAACTGCGCGGCGGCGTGCGCGGCTTCGGCGTCTTCATCGCCTGCATTGCACTGGGCGTGATGGCCATTGCCGGCGTCGGCTCGGTGGCGGCGAGCCTTGCGGACGGCATCGCCGGCGCCGGCCAGACCATACTGGGCGGCGATCTGTCGTTCGCGCTGGTACAGCGCCAGGCGAGCGCCGCGGAGCGCGCTTTCCTCGACGCCCACGGCACGGTCTCGGCCGCCGCCACGCTGCGGGCGATGGCGCGAACGAGCGGCGCGGACATGACGCTGGTCGAGCTCAAGGCCGTCGACCATGCTTATCCGTTGTTCGGCGCACTCACGACCGATCCCGCCATGCCGCTTGCCGCTCTGTTGGCGGAGCAGGACGGCGCGTTCGGCGCCGCCGTCGATCCGGGGCTGTTGGCGCGGCTCAACCTGAAAATCGGCGATCGGATCAGCATCGGCCATGCCGCGATCGCGCTACGCGCCGTGCTGACCAAAGAGCCGGATCGAATCGCCGGCGGCATAGGCTTTGGGCCGCGCGTGCTGATCAGCGATACGGCGCTGCGCGCGACCGGTCTGGTCCAGCCTGGCAGTCTGGTGCGCTGGCGCTACCGGCTGCGCCTGCCAGCGGCGGCCTCCAATGACGCCGCATTGGCGGTGGTCAAGCGCGACGCCGAGGCAAATCTGCCCGATGCCGGCTGGGACATTCGCACGCGCGACAAGGCCTCGCCGCAGCTCGAACGCGGCGTCGAGCACTTCACGCAATTTCTCGCGCTGGTCGCCGTGGCGACCCTGCTGGTTGGCGGCGTCGGCGTCGCCAACGCGGTGGCGGCCCATTTGGCGCGCAAGCGCGATTCGATCGGAACGCTGAAAGCGCTCGGCGCCGGCGGCGGCATGGTGTTTGCTGTCTACGGCGCCGAGATCGTGCTGGTGGCGCTGTTCGCCACCGCGATCGGTGCCGTGCTCGGCGCTGCCCTGCCATTCGCCATCGCGTCTTGGTTCGGCGCCGTCATTCCGCTGCCGGTGACGCCGTCGCTGCATCCCGGCGTCTTGGCGCTGTCGATCGGGTACGGCCTCATCACCGCGCTAGCGTTTGCGCTATGGCCGCTCGGCCGCGCCCACGACAGTCCGGTCGCCACGCTGTTTCGCGATCAGGTTACCGGCGAGCGGCGCTGGCCGCGGCCGCGTTATGTCATCGCGACGGCAGCCGCGATCGGCGGCTTCGCCGCACTTGCGATCGCCACCAGCACCGAACCGCGCCTCGCGGCCATTTTCGTTGCTTCGGCCGCCGGCACTTTTGTCGTGCTGCGCGTCGTCGCCCTCGCGGTCATGGCCACCGCGCGGCGGCTCAACCGGCCGCGCTCGACGGCGCTGCGGCTCGCGCTTGCCAACGTGCACCGGCCGGGCGCGCTCACGCCCACCATCATGCTCTCGCTCGGCCTTGGCCTGGCGCTGCTCACGACCGTGATCGAGATCGACGGCAACCTGCATCGCGAGTTCACCGCGGCGCTGCCCGAGAAGGCGCCGTCGTTCTTTTTCATCGACATTGCAACGGCCGACGCGGGGCGCTTCGACGGCTTCGTCCGCGCCCAGGCGCCGGGCGCGAGCATCGAGCGGGTGCCGATGCTGCGCGGCCGCATTGTCGCGGCGAACGGCGTCGCGGCGGCCGATCTCAGGCCGGCGGCCGGATCGCGCTGGGTGCTGCGCGGCGACCGCGGCATCACCTACGCGGCGGCGGTGCCGCCCGGCTCGCGGGTGGTCGAGGGCCGCTGGTGGAGCGCGGATTATTCCGGCGAGCCGCTGGTGTCGGTCGAGAGCAAGTCGGCGCACGATATCGGTCTGAAAGTCGGCGATACGCTGACCGTCAACGTACTCGGCCGCAACGTGACCGCGCGCATCGCCAACCTGCGCGCGGTCGATTGGGAGAATCTCGGCATCAATTTCGTGCTGGTGTTTTCGCCGGGATCGTTCGCCGGCGCTCCGGTCAACGACATCGCCACGCTGACCTTTGCGGATGGCGGCACCACCGCCGAGGAGACGGCGTTCATCAAGGCGCTGGCCGACGCCTTTCCGACCATCGCCGCGGTGCGCGTGAAGGACGCGCTCAATACGCTCGATGCGATGGTGAGCAAGCTCATTCTGGCGCTGCGCGCCGCGAGCGGCGTCACGCTCATCGCCGCCGCGCTTGTGCTCGGCGGCGGGCTCGCCGCCAGCCAACGCTTCCGCATCTACGATGCGGTGGTGCTCAAAACTTTCGGCGCGACGCGGGCGCGGTTGCTCGCCGCCTACACGCTGGAATATGCGCTGATCGGAGCGGCGACGGTGCTGGTCGGCATTGCGCTCGGCGCGCTCGCCGCCGGCCTGGTCGTGACCCGGATCATGGAATTTCCGTTCGTCTTCGTGCCCGGCGAGGCTGCGGCCGCGGCGCTGTTTGCGCTTTTCGTCACACTTGTCCTCGGCCTCCTTGGCACATTGGCGGCGCTCGGCCGCAAACCCGCCCAGGTGTTAAGGAATTTATAACGGTGCGGGCGGGGCAACCCGCATGAAGAGTTTGTAACGGTGCGAATTTCCGCCGCCGGCCATCTGGCGGAACGGGCGGTTTCGCATTACATTCCCGGCGCGTTCCCAGGCGCACAAACCTTGCAGCCCGGACGCCAAAGCCCGGCCGCGCCGGGCCAATCCGGAGGTATTCCCATGTCCGATTTCGATCGGAACTATGCCACCACCCGGCCGGGCTACCGTGCCGACCAGGTGGCTATCGACGCGGGTCTGCGCGCCTACATGATCCGCGTCTACAACTACATGGCCAGCGGCGTTGCGCTGACCGGCGTCGTGGCGTGGCTGACCTACCAGGCCGCCGGAGGTGACGCAATTCAAGTGGCCGGTGGGCAGATCACGGGGCTCACTCCGTTTGGACAGACGATTTTCGGCGGCCCGGTGATGATCGTGCTGTTCCTTGGCACGCTGGGCATGGTTTTCTTCCTGAGTTTCCGGATAAGCCGGCTGCAGCCGATGACCGCGCTCACTCTGTTCATGGTCTATGCCGGCCTGCTCGGCCTGATGCTGTCATCCGTGCTACTCACTTACACCCAGGCCTCGATCGCGCGCACTTTCTTCATCTCGGCGGCTTCGTTCGGCGCCTTGAGTCTGTACGGCTATACGACGCAGCGCGATCTATCGCCGGTGGGCTCGTTCCTGATCATGGGCGTCTTCGGACTCGTCCTCGCGATGATCGTCAACATGTTCTTCGCTAGTCCGGGACTTACGTTCGTGATTTCTATCATCGGCGTGCTGATCTTCGCCGGACTGACTGCCTGGGACACGCAGCGGATCAAGGAGATGTATAGCGCCCAGGACGACGGTACCGTTACCGGCCGCAAGGCGGTGATGGGCGCGCTGTCGCTCTATCTCGACTTCATCAACCTGTTCCTGTTCCTGCTGCGCTTCATGGGTAATCGTCGTTAAGGTCGGCAGCAAAAATGCAATCGAGACGCCCCGGGCAAAACCCGGGGCGTTTTGCTGGTGCGCCGAGCATGGTTAGCGCTGCAGGCGCGTAACCCACCAAACAGCATGGTGGGTTACGCCGCTCCGCGGCTAACCCACCCTACAAGTAAAGGCTACGCCGCACTGGCCGAGGTCTGCGCCGCCTTCGCGGCTTTCTCGCGCGCTTCGTTGGCGCGGATTTCGGAAAGCCGCTGCTGCACCTGGCCGTCGAACACGTATTGCGCCGGGCGCTGCTGCGTGAGGTCGATCTCCGGCGCCATCGGGCCTTCAGTCTTGACGCCGCGCCAGGCGATCACCGCCGCCTGCAGCGGATGCTGCATCATTGCTTCCGCGGCGGTCGCCTCGTAGCCGCAATGCGCCATGCAGTTGGCGCACTTTTCATAACGGCCGGTGCCGTAGGAATCCCAATCGGTGGTGTCCATCAGCTCGGTAAACGTTTTGGCGTAGCCTTCGCCGAGCAGATAACACGGCTTCTGCCAGCCGAAAATGTTGCGCGTCGGCATGCCCCACGGCGTGCAATAGAATTCCTGATTGCCGGCGAGGAAGTCGAGGAACATGCCGGAATGCGTCAGATTCCAGCTCTTGCCCTTGCCGAGCGCAAAGACCTTGCGGAACAGCTCCTTGGTCTTGCGGCGGTTGAGGAAGTGCTCCTGGTCGGGCGCCCGCTCGTAGGCGTAACCGGGCGAGATCGACACGCCGACGCCGAGCTCGTTGGCGAGATCGAGGAACGCGGCGATGTCCTCGGCTGGGTGGCCGTCGAAGATCGTGCAGTTGACGTTGACGGCAAAACCCTTCGCCTTCGCGGCTCTGATCGCTGACACCGCTTTCTCGAAGCCGCCTTCCATGCACACCGACTTGTCGTGATGAGCCTTAAGCCCGTCGAGATGCACCGAGAAGAACAGATACGGCGACGGTTCGAACAGGTGCAGCTTTTTCTCGAGCAAGAGCGCGTTGGTGCACAGCGAGACGAATTTCTTGCGCTTGACGATGCCCTTGACGATCTCGCCGATCTCGCGGTGGATCAGCGGCTCGCCGCCGGGAATCGCCACCATCGGCGCGCCGCATTCGTCGACTGCGTCGAGACATTCTTGAACAGACAGGCGCTTGTTGAGAATGGCGTCCGGATAATCGATCTTGCCGCAGCCGAAGCAGGAAAGATTGCAGCGGAACAGCGGCTCCAGCATGAGCACGAGCGGATAGCGCTTGCGGCCCTTCAGACGCTGCCGCAGCACGTAGGCGCCGACCATCACTTTCTGTCGTAGAGATACTGGCACGACTTATCCTTTTTGTTTGTTCCGGCTTTGTCGCCGTCATTGCGAGTTGGGGACCGGCCTTCGGCCGATCCTCTTGGATGAAAGCAGCTTGTAGCCCGGGTTGAGCGCAGCGAAACCCGGGTTCAACATCGTGGCTTGTATTGCCGTCCCCGGATTTCGCTTCGCTCAATCCGGGCTACTTGCTTTCTTCCTAGGAGCGAAGCGACGAAGCAATCCGGAACCCCCTTTGAATCTGACCTAACATCATCATGCTCTAAGCTTACACCTGAGCCTGGGCTCGCGCGTGGCTGGCGGCGACCCCGTCGGCCAATTCGGGCGGCAGGCGGAATTCGATGGTTTCCTGGCGCCCGGTGAGTTCGCTCACTTCGACCGGGCCGAGGCGGCGCAACGCGTCGATGACGTCCTCCACCAGAACTTCGGGCGCCGAGGCGCCGGCGGTGATGCCGACGGTATCGGCGTTGCGGAACCAGACCGGCTCGACCTCGCTGCCGTCGGCGATCAGATAGGCCGGCGTACCGTCTTCTTCGCCGATTTCGCGCAGCCGGTTCGAGTTCGAGCTGTTTTTGGCGCCCACCACCAGGATAACGTCGACCAGCTTGGCAAGTTCGCGCACTGCGGTCTGCCGGTTCTGCGTGGCGTAGCAGATGTCGCGGGTCTCCGGCCCGACGATGTCGGTGAAGCGGCGATGCAGCGCCGCGATGATGCCGCGGGTGTCGTCGACTGACAGCGTGGTCTGGGTGACGTAGGCGACCGGGGTGTCGGACGCGATGTCGAGCGTGTCGACGTCGTGCTCGGTCTGCACCAGTGTTACCGGCTCGGCAATCTGACCCATCGTGCCTTCGACCTCCGGATGCCCGGCATGGCCGATCAGGATCAGGCAGCGGCCCTGGCCGACATAGCGCTTGCCCTGATTATGCACCTTGGTGACCAGCGGGCAGGTGGCGTTGAGCACGGGAAGCTGGCGCGACGCTGCCGCCTCCTCGACGCTCTTGGCCACGCCATGGGCGCTGAAGATGGTGACGGCGTTCGGCGGCACCTCGGAAAGATCCTCGACGAAGCGCGCGCCCTTGGCCTTGAGACTCTCCACCACGTGCTTGTTGTGCACGATCTCATGGCGCACGTAGACCGGCGGGCCGTATTTCTGCAGCGCCCGCTCGACGATCTCGATGGCGCGCACCACGCCGGCGCAGAAACCGCGGGGCTGGGCCAGAATCACTTTCATCGGCAATAAACCTCCGGGCCGCTACCCTAAGCTCGGGTCCGACGACCGCTTTGACGTTGCTATACTCCAATTAGTTCGGCCATCGCGCTGTGACAATCAAGCCCGCGGATGGTCGTACGGTTTCGCCGGCAGGGGTAAATTCCCGATTGGAGGGCGTTCGATTCCGGTGAATCCAGGGATTGGAGCCAAAATCGGCCGGAATCGCTGCGCCGGCTGCCTGCGGCCGCCCATTAGGCTTAATTTTCATAGGAATATTTCCCAGCTTCGAAATCGTGACCGCAACGCGCTATGCAGAGCCGCCGCAAGCGGGCATTTCGGCGGCCCGCCCAAGCGGCAAAGGATGCGGCGGACGGCGCGCGCCTCCATTTCGCCTTTCTCTTAACGCCTCAAACCCCGGCCCGGCCGCCGCGCACGCTTTCCCGGACCTCCTGCCCACGGACCATTTGCAAGCCTGATGAAGACCACCACTGCCTTTGTTGTTCGGGCCATTGCGTTCTGCTGGCGCCATGCCTGGCTGGTCATTGCCGCCGCACTCGTGCTGGCGCTGGCGTC
>JASHSE010000634.1 GCA_030036975.1 Xanthobacteraceae bacterium
ACCGGCGCCCACACCCAGACCGGCGACGGCAACGCCATGGTGCTGCGCGCCGGGCTGCCGCTCGAGGACATGGAATTCGTCCAGTTCCACCCCACCGGAGTCTACGGCGCCGGCGTGCTGATCACCGAAGGCGCGCGCGGCGAAGGCGCTTATCTGGTCAACTCCGAAGGCGAGCGCTTCATGGAGCGTTATGCGCCCTCCGCCAAGGACCTCGCTTCGCGCGACGTGGTGTCGCGCGCCATGACCATCGAGATCCGCGAAGGCCGCGGCGTCGGGCCGAAGAAGGATCACATCTTCCTGCACCTCGACCATCTCGATCCGAAAATTCTCGCCGAGCGGCTGCCGGGCATCACCGAATCGGCGCGTATCTTTGCCGGCGTCGACCTGACCCGCGAGCCGGTGCCGATCGTACCGACCGTGCACTACAACATGGGCGGCATCGCCACGAACTATCACGGCGAAGCGCTGACCAAGAAGAACGGCAATCCCGACAGTCCTATTCCCGGCCTGATGGCGCTCGGCGAGGCGGCCTGCGTCTCGGTGCACGGCGCCAACCGGCTCGGCTCCAATTCGCTGATCGATCTCGTCGTGTTCGGCCGCGCCGCGGCGCTGCGCTGCGCCGAAAAACTCAAGCCCGACGACAAGCAGCCCGAACTGCCCAAGGATTCCGCCGAACGGCCGCTGTCGCGGCTCGACAAATTGCGCTTCGCGTCCGGAGGGACGCCGACCGCGCAGCTGCGCGGGCGTATGCAGCATGTGATGCAGAGCAATTGCGCGGTGTTCCGCACCGGCGAGGTGCTCCAGGAAGGCTCCAAGCTCATCCATCAAGTGTTCGACGGCGTCGGCGACGTCCGCGTCGCCGACCGCTCGCTGATCTGGAACTCCGACCTGGTCGAGACCCTGGAATTCGTCAACCTGATCGAGCAGGCCGTCGTCACCATGGATTCCGCGGTCAACCGCACCGAAAGCCGCGGCGCCCACGCCCGCGAGGATTTTCCCGAGCGCGACGACGCCAACTGGATGAAGCACACGCTGGCCTGGCTCGACGGCAAAACCGGCAAGGTCACCATCGACTACCGGCCGGTGCACACCCACACGCTGACCAACGACGTGTCCTACATCGAGCCGCAGAAGCGGGTGTATTGAACCAACAAGGCTGTTGAAATGGTCCAGATCACGTTGCCGAAAAATTCGAAGGTCATCGAGGGCAAGACCTGGCCGCGCCCGGCCAAGGCGCGCCCGACGCGCGAATACCGCATCTATCGCTGGAATCCGGAGGACGGCCGCAATCCGCGCATCGACACGTATTTCGTCGACACCGGCGATTGCGGGCCGATGGTGCTCGACGGCCTGATCTGGATCAAGAACAACGTCGACGCGACGCTGACCTTTCGCCGCTCCTGCCGCGAGGGCATCTGCGGCTCGTGCGCGATGAATATCGACGGCACCAACACGCTCGCCTGCACCAAGGCGATGAGCGACGTGAACGGGGCGCTGCACATCTATCCGCTGCCGCATATGGCAGTGGTCAAGGATTTGGTGCCCGACCTGACGAACTTTTACGCCCAGCACGCTTCGATCGAGCCGTGGCTGCGCACCGTCTCGCCCGTGCCGCAGAAGGAATGGCGGCAGAGCCACGACGACCGCCAAAAACTCGACGGGCTCTACGAATGCATCCTGTGCGCCTGCTGCTCGACCGCGTGCCCGAGCTATTGGTGGAATTCCGACCGCTTCCTCGGCCCCGCCGCGCTGCTGCAGGCGCAGCGCTGGCTCCTTGATTCGCGCGACGAGGCGACCGGCGAGCGGCTCGACAATCTGGAAGACCCGTTCCGGCTGTACCGCTGCCACACCATCATGAACTGCACCAAAGCCTGCCCCAAACACCTCAACCCCGCCAAGGCCATCGCCGACATCAAGCGCGTGCTGGTCGAGCGGCAGGTGTAGCCGTTATTCCGCCGAGCCGCGGAGCGGCGAGAGCCGGAATCCATAACCACGTTCGGTGCAGAACCTTCTCAAACTGTGATTATGGATTCCGGGTTCGCGCTGGAGCCTGCCATCGGGCCGGCCACTTTGGGCCGGACCCGTTGGGCGCACCCCGGAATGACGGAGCGGGTCCGGAACCACCGCGCTTATTTGTCCAGCTTGAGCTTTCTCTGCCGCTGCCCGAGCGTGCGCAGCCGTAGCGCGTTGAGGCGGATGAAACCTTCGGCGTCGCGCTGGTCGTAGGCGACCTTGCCTTCTTCGAAGGTGACCAGATCCTGGTCGTAGAGCGAATATCGGCTCTCGCGCCCGACCACGCCGACATTGCCCTTGTAGAGCTTGAGCCGCACCCGGCCGGTGACGAAGCGCTGGCTCAGATCGATCGCGGCCTGCAGCATTTCGCGCTCCGGCGCGAACCAGAAGCCGTTGTAAATAAGCTCGGCATATTTCGGCATCAGCTCATCCTTGAGGTGCGCGGCGCCGCGGTCGAGCGTGATCGATTCGATGCCGCGATGCGCGGCGAGCAGAATCGTGCCGCCCGGCGTCTCGTATAGGCCGCGCGATTTCATGCCGACGAAACGGTTTTCCACGAGATCGAGCCGGCCGATGCCGTGACGGCGGCCGAGCGCGTTGAGCTGCGCCAATAGCGCGGCGGGCGAAAGTTTTTTGCCGTCGACCGCGACCGCATCGCCTTGCTCGAAATCGACCGTGACGTAGTCCGGCTCATTCGGCGCTGCGCCCGGATCGTCGGTGCGCGAATAGACGTAGTCCGGCACCTCTTCGGCCGGGTTTTCCAAAACCTTGCCCTCGGACGACGTGTGCAACAGGTTGGCGTCGGTCGAGAACGGCGCTTCGCCGCGCTTGTCCTTGG